>JAJDZM010000132.1 GCA_022824615.1 Candidatus Binatia bacterium
CAAACATACAAAAAAAAAACATATAACGAACTAAACAAGACACCGAAAGAAAACAAGGAGTATCGGAACGCTATAGCCCATTGGCATACGGGCAAGATAGACTATGCGTACTTGGAAGACCTCCAACGCACGGCGATGGAACTGCTCTGCAGGAAATACAACCCGGCCGAAGATGGCGAATCGGATCCATCCGAGCGACATCTCCGTCGGCAATGAGGCTGGGTAGCCAAGTATAGAAATCCCCTACTCTTCTGACAGGGAGCGAGTCAAAAGAGTAGAGCTATCGAGCGGTCCGGGTGGTGAGTTCCCGTAAGGCGTGCATGGTCTCTTCGTGCTGGGTCCGCATCGCCTAGCGGATGTGCCCATCAACTACCGCGAGTCCGTGTTGACGATCCTTCAGAGCGTTACTCCAGCGGAGCAATTTTTCCTGGAGCCTCTAGGCGTTTGGCCCGATTCCAGGCGTCCTGTAATTCCGCTTGGTGCGATGATGCCCACTCAACGGTGAGCCCGAACCGGCAGGCGTCCTCGGAGTAGTCCTAAGCTGTTAATTCCAATCACAGCTTCATCGCCGCCATACGCTGCATGAAAATGAGGTGGCAGGTGATCATCAAAATACATCCGTATGGTGATTCCGTAGAACCTGGAGAGTTCAGGCATTCGTTTCCAGCGTTCGTAGGCCCGGCATCACTTCCTCAACGGATTTAGCGGTGAGACGCATATAGAGCGCGTCCGGACACAACTCGATATCCTCGTCCCAGGCGACCGCGCCGTTTGTGGTGAGGTGGACGCTCTGGAAGAAGGTCCGGTTCTTCCAAGCCTTGAAGACACCTCGACCGGCAAGGTGGGACAAGTCTACGACACCAGCAGCGCCGTCCGAATAGCGAATCCAGATTCGGTATCCGTCTCGCGGTTCGACTTGGGTTGGTCGGGCCATTTTCTCTTCCCTCGATATAACAGGTAAGAACCTACTCCCCATCCTTGGCCAGGATACGGCCCTGAAAGCGGCGGATGAGGTCGCGGGCGATTTGGCCGGAGTGGTGCATGGCGGCCAGCCCTTCGACAATGACCAGTTCGATCTCTTCGGTGCGGACCGTGTCGTGAGATGCGGGCTTTTCTTCGGTTGGGCCAATGACCAGTTGGGCGGGAATGCGCTCTTTTGATCGTCTGAATTTGTCAGCAATGGCGCGCAGTTGCGTCAGATCGTCGACCTCGGCTTTAATGCTCACCCGACACGGTTTGTCCTCGTTTTCAATAGTCACCCTGACAATTTTCAAGCCTACGCGTTCCGCCATGTCCGCCATCCCCTATGAAGACTCGGCCTCGGTCGGCCTTTCATACACCCGAATCGGGATAATGCGCAGGCAGGTAGGACAGGGAATGTCTTTGATTACCGGGAAGGAGAGATAGGTCGCAGCAATCTGTTTGAGTTGGATTTGCAGTTCCTTTTCACAACACGCTTGGAGTGCATCGGCCATGCCTTGTGCACTAGCCAACCGGCCTGAGGAAGTCAAGGACGCAGCGTTTCGGGCGCTGTCTAGGGCTTCTTTTTGATGGTCGCCCCGGAACGTTTGCGCATCACGTCCGAGACCCGCTGGGTCTCACTCATATCGCCCATCGTCAGCGCCTGTCTGAACTGGGCGGACAGCATCCGCATGAGCGCGGCCTCCTGCGGGTCGAGCCCATCGGCCAACTGCGACAGGGTGTCCATTGCCGTTCCGATTTTTGAGGTCGCCTTGGGCACATCGCCGGCGGCGCGGGCGGCAACCGCCTCCTGGAGCAGCTTTTGGACTGCGTATAAGCCTGGCTTGGATTGTGTGCCCAGCACGACTTCCAATTCCGGCAGCCGGGTCAGCAGGGCGTTTAAGGACTCTGGATACGAATGCTCGTGTGCCATATAGTACCAAGCGTCTTTAATTGTTGGGCGAAAGTCAAGTCAGCACGAAACGGACGACACGGTAGCATGCCAATGAACGCAAATCTTTCGACCTATGCAGCCCGCCGGCAGGCGTTTCTGAAACAGATGGGCGATGGGGTTGCCCTCTTTCCGGCCGCTCCCACCTCCATTCGCTCCCAGGATGTTGAGTATCGCTATCGCCAGGACAACGACCTGTACTACCTGACCGGTTTTCCAGAACCGGAATCCCTGTGCCTGCTTTCGCCCAACCACGACAAGGAACAGTTCATCTTGTTTGTCCGGCCGCGCGACAAGGAGAAAGAAACCTGGACAGGAAAACGGTTTGGCGTGGAGGGCGTGCAGGAACACTTTGGCGTGGATGCGGCCTACACGATCGATCAGCTCGACAAGGTGTTACCCGAACACCTGCTCACCGCGGAGAAAATCTACTACGGCCTTGGCCGTGACGAACGCCTCAACGCAAAGATTTTGGACTTTGTGAATCAGGGCCGGCTGCAACGCCCGCGCCTCGGACATGGTCCGGTCTCGCTTGTTGATCCCGGCGACTTGCTGCACGAAATGCGGCTGTTCAAAACACCGGAGGAAATCGACCTGATGCGCTGCGCGGTCAAGGCGTCTGCCGCGGCCCACTACGCCGCCCTGCACGAGACGCGGCCGGGCATGTACGAATACGAAATCGAAGCCCTGCTCGAATACCATTTCCGCTGCAACGGGGCGGACGGGCCGGCCTACCCATCCATTGTTGCCTCGGGCGCAAACGCCACGATCCTGCATTACATCTCCAACGATCAACAAATGCAGGACGGAGACCTCCTGCTGATTGACGCCGGTTCGGAGTACGCCTGCTATTGCTCGGATGTGACGCGCACGTTTCCGGTTGGCCGCGCGTTCTCGGCTCAGCAGAAAGAAATCTACAGCCTGGTTCTGACCGCGCAAAAACATGCGATTGCCATGATCCGACCCGGCGTGGGCTTTGACGAGGTGCACCAACGTGCCACGGAAATACTGATTGACGGGCTACGTGATCTCGACCTGCTGTCCGGCAGCACGGAGGACATTCTTGAGCAGGGCGACTATCGCCAGTTCTATATGCACCGCACGAGCCACTGGCTGGGCATGGATGTCCACGATGTGGGGAAATACAGAGTTGGTGAAGAATCCCGAACGCTCAACCCTGGGATGGTCCTGACGGTTGAACCCGGCCTGTATATCGCCGCAGATGCCGATGTGCCAGGCGCCTACCAGGGTATTGGGGTCCGCATCGAGGACGATGTTCTCGTGACAGCCGACGGCCACGACGTGCTGACCAGTGCAATCCCAAAAGAACTCGACGATATCGAAGCTGCCCGGCGGGCGGGATAAGAGAATCTCCAAAATCCAGAAATCCGTCCGTCCTCAGCTGGCCGGGCGCTGGGCGTGGGCGTTCAGGTAGTCGAAGATGATGCGGCGCTCGATTTCGGATAAAGACGGACGACCGAGGCGCAGAAACTCCGTATCCATACGCGCCAGCATGAACTGCCACATCTCCGGTGTGAGCAGGCCGGGATGATAGAGGCGGTGACAGCCGGAGCAACGCTGCCGGTAGAGTCGCGCGCCCTCGGAGTCGGGCTCGGGCAAGGTTGTTTCACACGCTGTTAGGCTGGCGCACAGTAATCCCAGGATCGCACTCCGCAGCCCCCACACCATTTCTGCCTCACACCCGAAACGGCTCGCGGCAGACCGCTACCTGACCGGGGATGTCCTCAATCAGAACCTCGATCGTCTCAATGCTGTTCCCACGGGCTTCCGCCAGACGGACGCGCAGGCGCGCAATCAGATACTGGGCAATCTCTTCCGATGAAGAATGCACGATAGGCAGCAGGCGGACATCCTGCCGTGGGAAGCTGAATTGGGTGCCGTCTTCACACTCCACCCGAACGGTCTCGGTGTCCGCGGTAATACGCAGGCAGTCGCTGTGTTCGGGCAGCAGGGTGGTAAAATGCAGTTGCTGGCACTCTTCTTCAGCGATCTTTTTCAGCACCAGAAAATCCACGACATAGCCGTCCGGCCCAACCGGTCCGCTCACCTTCACTTCGGCCTGATAGGTGTGACCGTGTAACGGTTCTCGGAAGCCTTTGAAGGCAATGAAATGCGCTGCGGTAAAACATAATTGTTCCTTGCCGATTGATACCGAGAAGATACTCATCTGTCTGTCCTCTTAGCTGTCGAAGCTCTCAAGAAAGTCTCCCAGACCGCTGCGGCACAGGGCGGCTTCAGGGCTGCCGAACGCCCGCGTATACTGTTCCGGTTTCAAGCCTGTCGTCTGGAGAAAATACGCGACTTCTTCGGCCAGTACAGGTCGGATACGCTGAGACAGCATTTCTGCCAGGTCGCGATTATCCCCCACACTCGCCAGAAAATCCCGCACGTTGATACCGTGTGCTCCACCCAGCAGACAGGAGAGAAAATAGGCCGTCTGATCCTCATTCGGCTTGCGCCGCCAGGTCTCGGTCGTATTCAGGATGGTGTTGATCCCCGTCCGTTGGCGAATGGAGACCACATCCGGTGTGCCGGTTCCCCTCGGTCCGGGTGCGAGAAAAATCAGGGCATAGCCTGCTTCCGCCAGTCGAACCGGGTGGGGAATGTAATGGGGTGAGGTATAGCCCGTTATCAGAAAGAGCTGACGCCGGTAGGCCGCCAGATCATGCGCCTGCTCGGCCGCCAACTGCCACAGCCACTCGGCCACCCCAAGGCCATGTTTTCGCGCCCGCTCAACCAGGGTCAGCATAGCTTCCGGTCGATACCCTTCCCGTTTGACCAAGCGACTACAGTCTTCCAGCGAGACGCTCAGCCCCAAAGTCTCAACCCGCCCGTCGGGCGCGGTTTGCGGCGAAACGACGGCGCCTTTCAATGCGGGCTGCTCAAGCTCCAGGTCGGTAGCAAAGCGGTCGCCGTATTTGGAGAGTTTGGCAAAACCTCGGCGGCAGTTATCCAAGGCCACAATGTGGGCCGTCTGCATCTGAAACGTGCCGGAAAACGACAGGCCCCGACCGCTCATCAACGAACCATGACCGATAACGGTGACTTCCATGTTTCTCCTACCCTAGCGAGTCCCAACAGGTCGGAAAAGTCGGGCTGCGGTGGATGTATCTTTCTCGTCTTCTTCGGGGGGAGAAAACTCATGCACAGTGATGTCTGCGGCTTCGACCTTGCGGACCGCGGCCCAATCGTGGTCGGGCAGAACGAGGAGTTCCGGAACGAGGTCCTTGAATTTCTTGAGACGCCAGATTTTTTCCCACCACAACTCGCGCTGAAAGGCCAGACCGGGCAGCCAGGCATAGCGCGCCTGACTGGTTGTCCAGGCCAAGTTGCCGCACAGGAGAACGGGCCGCTCGGGCAGACGAACAAGGGCGGCCAGCCCGCCGGCGGTTGTGCCGGTCACGTCAACCAGCTCGATACTGCCATCCCCAAAGAGGTCATGACTCCTGGCAAAAGTCCCAAGAGGCGTAGCAGTGGAAAAATCAACAAATTGCCAGCTCGCAACCTGGTCGAATTCGTCCGCCATATACAGGCCGAGCGTACTGCTGCTCAGCGCGGCAGCGTGTTCCTCGCGCGTCACCACAGCAGCCGCCTGAGACAGATTCTCCAGCTCACCGGTATGATCGAGTCGCAGATCGGGCAGAATGACAAACTTCACCCTTTCCGCCGAGAGCTGGGTGGTCTTGAGCTGGGAGAGAATATCCTGGCCGGGCTGCACGTCCGCCTGGCCAAAGACCGAGCGGACTGGTCCTAAGTAACGCGGCGCATCGTCCGCCAGCCTCCGGTTCAGCCCGGTGCCAACCAGGATCAGACCCTGCTTGGGATGCTCAATGCCAAACACCAGGATATCAAGGGTATGCTGCTGCGGGAGGCTGCCGTCTCGGTAGACGATCCGGCTGGACACCGCTATCGAGCCCGTATGAAAGACGTGCAGCTTCGTCCCACTCACGCCTCGGTACCGTTCCGGCCAATTGTGCAGAACCGGCTCAATATAAGGCAGCCGGAGCGGCTCTTCACAGGCCACACCCAATATCAATACACAAGTGACGAGCAAGCGAATAACAGAGACGGAAGACAGCAGCATCATGAGGTCGGGGCTGAAAACCTTTCGGCCAGCAGGCTCTCAAACCTGGGCCATCTACCAGCACTAGCAGTTCGTCCGCAGTCTTGCACCTCCATAATCAGGAGGGGCTGCCGCTCTCACAAGGGGAGTTTTCGCCTTCCCTTGTGAGTTGACCTGGGAAAGGCTCTCAACTATGGTGTGAGCGCCTTTTTCAAGGAGCACGGGGACTGAGGACTCTCGCATGGACTGGCCACCAGGCACCGAGGAGCGGAGTGCGCTCGCTGAGGTCGAAGCGAGACTGCACAAGCTTCAGGCGCGTTTTAACCTCTATACCGCCCAACACCGCTTCTACGGTATTGGGACGGTGTGCGCCCTCGGGTTTGCGCTTTTTACTTTTCTGGCCTTCTCACTCTCTTCGTTCTGGTTCATCCTGGTGGCCTGGCCGCTCCTCGCCCTGGCCGGTTATGTCTGTTTTCGGTTTCTCCGTCAGGGGGTAGCGGACTGGGCCAATCTGCACGCCGCCGCCCGTCGGGTCGACCTCCAGGCTGGGCTCAAACAACGTCTGTCAACGCTGACAGCCCAGATTCTGGCCAACCCCGCCAACGGACCTCCGGCTTCCCGTTTATGGACCTATCTTCTCCGCGATAATCTGGACCGGTTGTCGCTGTGGGAGATCAAAAAGGTCGCGCCACGGCGCATACCCTGGAGTGTCCTGCCTTTTCTTGCCGCCCTGGCGTTTGCCTTCCTGGTGGCCTCCGTCCCGTTGCTTTCACCCGCGTCCGAACCCGAACCCTTCTCACTGACCAATCTTGAGCGTATTTCTTCCGAGTTGCCCGAACGCACAGGCCAGTTAGTGGACGAACGTCTGTCCACACGACCGGCAGACTTCACCGCTCGGCCACTGGACCCGCTCCCTGTTGGTGAGACATTGTCTGAACAAGCGGACAGCCAGATAAGTTTGCAAGATCACGCAGCGGACGAAGAAGGTCTGGGACAGGAACTCCTGGACCTGGCATCGCTGCCTGAAGATCTCCAGCAAGCCCTGCAGACGGCGCTGCAAGGGCTCCAGGAGTCTCAGTCATCTCTTGACGAACAGGACGCTGCCGAGGGACGTCACCTCCTCAACGAGGAACAAACGCAGGATATGCACGCTGAGCAGCAGGCGGGAGATGCCAGCCAGCAGGCTCTTGGTGAGGGTCAGACCGGGCAGGGTGCCGAGCGAACTGTCCCAGGTAGTCAGCAAGCCCCCGAACAGGGCAGCGGCCTCCAAAAGCTCAAACAGGCGCGTCTTGACCGACGGAAGGCGGTGGGAGCCTTTCAGTCCGCCAACCCCCAGCTTCCCCGTCGGGGAGGTCAGGCCGGTCGGGGTGGTATGGGGGCAGGGTCGGGCACAGACCGACGCCTGTACGGCAAC
>JAJDZM010000064.1 GCA_022824615.1 Candidatus Binatia bacterium
TCTCGGCGTGAGTTCAGGGGTCGCGATTCCACGTCTGCTCTCTTCGTTCGTGCTGCAACAGGTCCAGGGGACCCTGAAGCCCCTCGTTGCGGCTGGCCCCTCAGGGGTCAGTTTTGGCCTGACCGAACTGGACACCGCCCTCATTCTGATTGGCGTTGTCAGCGTCCTGGTCTATTTTTTCTTTTCGGTTGAGCATGCGGGGAGCGTGCGTCGTGTGGCCCGCCTGGGGATGTATTTTCTCATGATCTCCTTTGGCGCGGCCTTCGGCTATACCGTCATGGCGCGGATGTCGTTGCTCATCGGTCGGTTTGACGAGCTGATTCTGTATGCGACGCCGGAGTATGGCTATGCAACGGTCTGGCTGCTCGGCTTCGTTGCGGGTGGGCTGGTCTGGTGGCGGCGACGCGCTTGTCAGGCGGAGACTCAGGCGTCACCTGACGGCGCGGAATAGCCCGTTTCACGATGGCCGATTTCTCCATTGCCCCCTCACCCCAGCCCTCTCCCTCAAGGGGAGAGGGAGCCGGCATTCCCTCCCCCTGGAGACGTGTGATGCAGATTGTTTCGCGAGTCCTCGACGGGGTGGTGTTCCAGGAGGGCGGGCTTCCAGCCCGCATGGCGGCCAAGATGGCCGCCCTCCCAGGAGGCGCAGGGCAGGCGCTCCCGCCAAGGGAGAGCACCGTTCGGGCTGAGCGTAGCCCGAGAGGGGAGAAAAAGTTCCTTGCCGCAGCAAGGATTATTCCTCGGCTTCTTCGGACTGGTCCGCTGTCTGCGCTTGTTCAGCCAGGGCAATGACCTCGCTCGTCGCGCCGACCTCGGGCGTTTGAAGACGGGTGCCTTTGATACGGGCCGCCTTCCCGGAGCGTTGACGCAGGTAGTACAGCTTGGCCCGCCGGACCCTTCCCCGAGCGATGACTTCGATCTTCTCAATGCGCGGAGAGTGCACGGGAAAAATACGCTCGACCCCGACCCCGTAGGACACTTTCCGAACCGTAAAAGTCGCCCGGTTGCCCTTGCCGTTTGAGCGGCTGATAGCCACTCCCTCAAAGACCTGAACCCGCTCTTTGTCGCCCTCAATAATCTGGGCATGGACACGAACGGTATCCCCGGCCTTAAAATCCGGAATATCAGTCTTCTGCTGTTTGGCCTCAATGGCAGCAAGTAGGTTACTCATGATGCTGTTCTATTCCTGTACTCTTTGACTCCGTAAGACCGCCTACACATCACTGGCGACGTCCTTACGGTGCTGCTTGAAACGCTTGTCTATGCGTTGGTCCATTTCAGTCAGGATATCTTGTTTGACCGTCCCGAGTTCTTGTTTGATCACCTCAAGCTCTGTGTGGATATCCTGTTTGATCACCTCAAGCTCTGTGCGGATATCCTCTTTCGAGGCTTCAATAGCTTCCGCCACCACTGCCCGCAAAGCCCCGGCGAGGATATCGACGCTTCCGTTCAGCTTGCGGTCAGCCATACCATCTCTCCTGCTCTCGACCGGCCCCCCTTATATGTGAGACAGTCCCGTGCTGTCAATCGTCAAGGGTCAACGCAAGAGGAGGGCAGCGCCCCCCTTCTGCTGTGATTGCTTATTCCAGTCCAAAATGGCCTTTTGGTCACTCCCCTAACGTGCTATCGTCCGTCTCGTCCATACATGCAGAGAGACCTGCTTGGTCGGGTCGCTTGCTGAATAGAAGAGCCTTTATACAGGTCCCAGGGTCGCCCCCTGGGTCTGGCGAATAGGCAGGTACTCCACACTCTCTGTGTTGTATGGACACGGCCCGGCGCCCCTGCCGGACCACTGGTGGGACAGGTTCATGCGCACCGGAAAATTAACCACAAGCTCACGCTTCAGTGTGCCTGGCCCTCCTCCGGCCACAACGGATTTTCGGACCCCCCCGGAGTTTGGACAAGCCCGTAAAATATGTTATTGTCGAGCTATCAACCATCCGCAGTGCACCCGTTGAGTCGGGTCGCCTGCCGAATATAACAGCCACCATATCGCGCGGGAGTCATGACCCGCGCGTTGGTGAATACGCAGGGCTCACTCCATTTGTACTGTGAGATGGTTGATACGGCCCGGCGCCTTTGCCGGGACCTCACGGTGAGGAGTGAAATCATGCATACCCCATCCCTTTGGTCTTGGCCCGAGCAGGTGCGATAATGCTCCAGCACTATCGTATTTGCCTCAACGGACTGCGGCCCCTCATTATGCACAACAGCAGTGCGGGCCTGGACAAACGCTCTCCGGCCAATCAGGAAAAAGACGCTATTGCCAAGAAACGCGGCCGCAACCGCACCATCCGGGACGATGAGCGGCTGCAAGAACTGGAGTGCCAGACCAGTCTCTGGCTCGACACAAGGACCGGCGCGCCCACCATCCCGCCGGCCGCGCTCCGGGCATGTATCGAAACCGCGGCCCGCAAACTCAAACAAGGGCCGCAAGTCCGGGAGGGCCTGTTAATCGAGACCGTCGAGGCGTTCGCGTATGACACGCGGCTGGGCACGACCGTAGAAGAACTCGGCAAGACGGCCCAGTTCACCACCAATGTGGTGGTCCAACGCAATCGGATTCCCCGCACGCGGGCCAAGTTTGACGAGTGGGGGGTGACGTTCGTGGTCGAGGCCGACGACGAGTTGGTCGATATCACGCAACTCACGCGCTGGCTGGAGATTGCCGGCCGCCGCATCGGACTCGGCGACTGGCGTCCGGAGAAATCCGGCGATTACGGACGGTTTGAGGCCGTGAACATACAAACCATACAGAACGGGGCACAGGCCCCCAGCACAGAAGCAGAATCTCTGGGCGGGGCGAGGTAAGGCGAGGCAGGTGCATGGCATGGCGAGGCAGGGCACGGCATTTCTTTCAGCAACAGACATGGAGGGAGAAGCAATGATGGAAAAATTGTGGACGAAGGTGGGGATAGTACTGATTAGCGGGTTCATGCTGGGGAGTGGGCTGTTGGGTGCCCAGCCTGTTCAGGCGCACAGTGTGATCAATCCGAGTTGTAGCGGCCTGCCTACGGTTGCTAATTTTTTTACAGATGATGAAACGGCGAACCTTTCATTAAATAACGATGCCTTAACCGGCAACACCCCAGCTCCGACGCCAAAGAAAGGAACCGGCGCTAGCGGTGAGGGTAATAAAAACTTTTACTACGCCAAGATTACGGTCCCCGCGCTGACGGCAGGGGAACTGACGGTGTCTGATGCTACTCCAATCATAATTACTTATTCCTCGGAGGCGATTCTCTGCGGACGCCAAGAGGGCAGTGTGTCATCTCAGCCGAGCTATGCGTCGGCCCATACTACTGCCGACAATGCTGCCGATGCAGCCATCAGGGCCCAAACGGCTGCCGCCGCCGCCCTACGCACCGCCGCCCACGCCTTAAGCGCTCATATGGGCTTCTCCATTAGCGCCTTGATCTCGTCGGGAGATGAAGAATATGTGGTGGTCATTTCGGTCCCGACAAGTGCCACTGCTACACTGACATTGACCATCGGATTCGAAGGGGTGATGTCTACTACCGCAAATGCTCCTGCCGGAGGCTCGTTTACGACGAACAATCAGCGGGACCCCCACATCCTCAGGGCCACCGCCCCTGGGCTCCTGACTGTGCATACGACAGGAAGCAGGGTCAGGACGAAAGGAACGCTCAACGATGGCACGACTGATATCGCAATGGACGAGGGCAGTGGGGGTAATTTCAAGATCATTTCGCCAATGGATAATGATGTGAATTATACCGTATCCGTAGAAGGGCAGACCCGCAGTGAGCGCGGGGATTACGGCCTGAAGATAGAGTTCGGCGTCGCTACAGAATTAGTTAGTGGAGGCAACTACGCAGACACGACTCTCGGCGACGCTATTGACGGGAGTGAGGACGAGAGAGTTACGCTTGAGCCCGGACGCGCAGATTACTTCTTTTTTGCCGTTACTGACTATCGTTTCCTGACCGTCCAGACACAGAAGCACGCGGATGTCACAACAGAGACGAACACCACCGGGGCGCTCTTTTCACAGGATGGGCTGGTGGTCACGGATACGAACAGGGGGACGGGCAACAATTTCCTGTTTCGTGTGCCGGTCGCACCGGGAGATTACATCGTGGAGGTGAAGGGGGCGAGTACATCCACCAAAGGGAAATATGTCTTGGCTACGACCTCCACAGCGGCCCCCAGTCAGGGCAGTGCCCCGGATAACATCATGGAGACCAGTGGTACGAACATTGCCACTGCGGCGGCTAAAAACCCACACTCCATTACCGTGACAAAAGCGGGCACCCTGCAAGTGAAGACGACAGGAACAGTCATCGATACGGTTGGGGTGCTCTACGGGCCGGACGGTCGGCAGATTGCGACCGACGATAATAGTGGCGCTGACAAGAATTTTCTGCTCACCGAGTATGTCAAGGCCGGGCAGTATATTGTGACAGTAGAAGGGCAGAGTCGAAGTGCAACGGGTGTGTACACCTTAGTGGTAAACTTCGTAGAGGGCGCTGATATTGATATAACGACGCCCACCACCCCGGGTGGGGACGGGACAGATTTGCAAGCCGAGGTCACGCGGTTACGGAACGAATTAGACGCCTGCCTCATGCCGGTGGTGGCGGATACCAGGGGGGCGGTCTTAGAGAACCCCTCTGGCAGTTCGGAGAATCCCGGATACAGAAGTGGCATTGGCGTCATCTCGGGTTGGGTGTGTGCGGCCAACGAGGTGAAGGTCGAAATTCGGCGTGCCCCAACAAGCGTCCTCGTAGACACTCTCACTGTCGCGTATGGCACGAGTCGACCCGATGTGCCCGAAAACAGTAATTGTGACAATGAAAATGCCGGGTTTGGGATGACGTATAACTTCAATCACCTGCAGAAGGGCGAGTATACGATCACCGCCTATGCGGATGACGGTGAGCGGATTGGCGAGACGCAGACTTTTGAGGTTGTTCCTCTCGTAAACTTCGAGCGCGATGATCTCACGCCTTTCGACACCGATGCTGACGACCGGTTTCTGCGTAACCTGGAAGATTTAGAGGGTAGGAGGGGGACGTGCATTGTGGACGACTTCCCCACTCCTGGGCAAGGGGTGTGGCTCAAGTGGGAACAGAGCACGCAGAATTTCGTGATTGAAGACGCCGGGTAACCCTCTGCGGGGCAGGTCCTCTCTTCTAAAAAAGATGCCTGCTCTTTTCCACTGACGTAAAACAGGGCCGGCTGTGTATGCAGCCGGCCCTGCGGCCTCTCGTAGAGGCTGCATCAAATGAGGTGACTACCTGGAGGGGGCGGAACGTTCGATCAGCGTCCGCAAGGCGACCATGTTCTCGGTGTGTTGATTCTGCAATGCCTGCATGGTTTCTTCGTGTTGGGCCTTCCGCTCGGCAGAGGCTTCTCCCATCCGTTGTAAGCCCACATAAATCAGCCCACATTGTAACCCGCCGACGACAAGGGCCACCGCGGCCTGGACATAGGTCGCCCACACGCTTGCGCGGCCAATCTCCACGCTCGCCTGTTGGAGCGCTAAACTCGCGGTTTCGTAGTCTGTCATGAGCCGTACTCCAATGTGAAGCTGGTCGCCCACCCTAACGGACGGTTGGCGGAAAAGCAATTCAGCCCTGGAGGAATTTGAGCAGCGCCACCACTACTCCCCCCTGAGCAATCAGCGCGCCCGTCATCCACTTGGGCAAGTCGGCTTTGACCTCGGCCATATCGGCCCTGGTCCCCTGGCGCCGGCCTTGTTGCATGGAGAATACAGGAGGGAGGCAGCATGTCAGCAGGTGAAGCCGCGGTGCTCGCCTAAGATGGCGTCCCCAACAGACGGTCCAGCATAATGGCCGCGGCCGCCCGCACGGACAGATGGTTATACGCCCCACGCCCGTGAATGGGCTCAAGAATGGCCTCTGCCTGGGCAAACACCTCCTGTGTCAGCCCCCAGCCGGTCCCCAACAGCAGGAGGGTGGGACACTGCTCGTGTTGCAGACGTGCACGCAGGTCGGCAAAACTCAGACGATCTTCTCCGCCTTTGGCCGATGTGGCAATCAAGCGTGGTGGCTGACCGGCGCTCCGGGTAATGACCGTCCGAACCTCCTCAAGCGAGTCAGCCAGAGAGACAATGGACAGGGCATCTCTGCGGGTCGCGTTATACACGCTGCCATGCCCGCTCTGCCAATGGTCAAGGATTTTCTCCGCCAGCGCCTGGAGCGTTCGTATCGGATGGACCACGAAATATTGTTTTACCCCGTAGGTTAATGC
>JAJDZM010000240.1 GCA_022824615.1 Candidatus Binatia bacterium
CGAACTCGCCCTGACCAATAACGTCTCTATTGTTGACGAAACCGAGCACGCCTTATTGGATATGCTCCTGACCGAAAGTGGTCGGAAGGTCACCTGGCTGGCCCTGCTGAACCGGGACGATCAGCCGGATGCGGCCATGAACACCCTGCGCACGATTGAGCCGCTGTTCGAGAAGGGCGCCATTCCGCAGGTGACCTGCCGGCCGCTCATTATCCAGATCGACCTGCGCAAACCGTTCATCTTCGCCAACCTGCCGTGTTGGAAGCCGGCCTTTGACCAGCCGATTGAGAAACAGAAGGCGTTCTACAGAGATGAATCCTTCCGGGCCGCATTCCGCAAAGAGATGGAGTCACCCAAGGTATTCTCGGGCAAATGGGAACGCGCCATCGTCCATGAGGTGGGTAATCCCGCCATGCAGTCCCTGATTGGCAAGAGCGTAGCCGAAATCGCCAAAGAACGCGGCAAAGACGGGCTCGACACCTTCCTGGACCTGTGTATCGAGGATGACTTGCAACTCCAGTACACCTATGAGCTGTTCAACGCCGACGAAGACCGCATTCCTGAGCTGATTACCCACGATCAGGTCATGGTCGGTCTGTCAGACGGCGGAGCCCATGTGGATATGCTGTGCGACGCCGGCTACTGCACCTATCTGCTCGGCACCTGGGTGCGGGACCGGCAGGCCATGACACTTGAGCACGCGGTGAAGCGGATTACCTCCGAGCCGGCTGCGTTCTACGGGATGACCACGCGGGGCAAGATCGCAACAGGCATGGCAGCCGACTTTGCGATCTTTGATTACCATACGGTTGGCTCGGCCCGTCGCGGCGAAATGCGGGCCGACCTGCCCGGTGGCGGGCGGCGCTTGGTCATGCCGGCCCAGGGCGTGCAGTACACGATCGTGAACGGAGAAGTGCTGTTCGACGATGGCAAACATACCGGGGCCATGCCGGGCCAGGTGCTGCGTTCGGGGCAAGCCTAGTCTTTTCCCAACTCCCTCTCCCCTTGAGGGGAGAGGGTCGGGGTGAGGGGTGTCTGCGCCATCAGTGACTGACTGAGGGCCGGGGCGAGGCTTCTTTCCGACCCAAAGGACCCAAAAGACTCAAAAGACCCAAGGGACCCAAAGGACTCAAATAAGGAGGGGAACATGCTGACTCGTTTATTTCACGTTAATATCTGTGTCCGCGATATGGAACGCTCCATCGGGTTTTATGAAAAACTCGGCTTTAACAAGGTCAACGACTTTACGCTTGAAGACCCGACGGTCGGTGAGGCGCTTGGCCTCGACGCCCGGAAGCTGCGCGGCGTGTTCATGCGCCTCGGGGACGACGAAAACGCTCCGGTTCTGGACCTGGTCCAGTTCATTGATCCGCCCCCACAGGGCGAGCCTTACCCGTCGCTCAATAATATCGGGATTTGTCGTATCGCCTTCGACGTGGACGATATCGACAAGACCTATGCCGACCTCCAGGAAATGCAGGTTGAATTTTTAGCCCCGCTCAAAAAAATAGAAGGGCCGGGAGGCGCGGAGATTGGAGTCGTCTGTTTCAAAGACCCGGACGGAACTATTCTCGAACTGATCAGCGGGATGTAGCTAATGTGAGATAGGGCGGCGCTTGGACCGCCTCTCTTTGCTGCCTTGTGGGAAACTTTCTTCTAACAGGAGCCCTAGTAATGCAATCCGCCTCTGATACGAAACTGACCCGAATTGGTGTTTTCTACGACGGCAGCTACTTTTCACGTGTAAGCGATTATTACTGCTATTATCACGATCGTAAGGCCCGCCTCAGCATAAAGGGCTTTCATGATTTCATCCGACGTGAAGTTGCAGAAAAGGAACAGACGGATGCTCGCTACTGCCAAATTGTTGACGCTCACTATTTTCGTGGAAGGCTGTCAGCGGCTGACGCTCAAGACCGGGCTAAGCTGTATGGCGAACGTGTCTTCGAAGATGTTTTGATCCGTGAAGGCGTTACGACACACTTCTTGCCTCTATCTCCGCAAGGTGAGAAAGGGGTCGATGTATGGCTTGCTCTTGAGGCATTTGAACTCGCCATCTATAAACGATTCAATGTTAGTGTACTGGTGACAGGAGACGGTGACTACGTGCCGTTGGTCCGCAAACTTAATACCATCGGCACACGGGTCATGCTCATGGCCTGGGACTTCGAATTCCATGACAGGGACAACAACCGAAGAGAAACTCGTACGTCTCAGCCGTTGATCGACGAGGTGACATACCCGGTCATGATGGGAGATATAATTGACGATAGGGCGCGCAAAAACGACACGCTGATTGACAATCTTTTCTTTACACCTAAGCCCTCGCCGAGTTCCACGATAGAACCTTCTGTTCAATCATCGGTTGGGGCAGCTCCATCGCAGGGTGTCATACATAACATTGTAGAGGGCTACGGCTTCATTATTCCCGATTCTGGCGATAAGAATCTGTTCTTTTACCACGCCGATGTCGAAAACTATGATTTCAACGATCTTCAGCCGGGTGACCGGGTCCAATTCTCCCTTGGTAGCAATGAGCGGGGTCCTTGCGCCAAACAGGTAAGACGGCTGTAAAGCGCCTTGAAAGGTGTCCAGTATATGATGCGCCCACGGGATTCGATAGGTTTCACTGAGAGTACTTTAATATTCTAATAAAGAGGACGGTGTTTAATGGAAGTTTAAGTGAAAGTGTACAAATCAAGTGACGGAACAATCCTCGGCATAGAAAACCGGACGGAGAACTGGCGGACAGCGGCGTACCTCCTCCGTCTACAAGCCGGCCATATCTCTTTGTTGGCAGAAAGATTAGGTGAGTCAAGACTTAAGCCTAGTGAAGTCAAATTGGAATTATTCTGGAAAGGGGTGCGGGATTACCTGCATTCTCTCGGTACAGATAGACCCGATCATGATAATCTATCACGTAGGTATAATAGATTGTTCTCCGATCTGCATCAGAAAGTTAAAGGTTACAGTGGACTAAACTGCGGCGAAAAATATCAAGTCGGCGGAGAAGAAAGCAAGAAAAAACTGTACGATAACCTCTTCAATACCGAGATAGACATTGTACTGGAAACCCCAAGCTGTCTGTTCGTGGGTGAAGCTAAGCATAAGATGGATAGTCTTGGCACGAATGGCAACTATGTTCTCGTACACCAATTAATTCGTCAGTATGTGACAGCAAATATCCTTGTTGATTTGATCCCCTGCAAATCCAAGCCTACAGTAATCCCATTTCTCGTTGTAGATACCCCTGAGGCAGTTAGAAGAAAACATCAAGTGAAATTTATGATTAAACAAGGCTGGCTTAAAGCGCAAAATATATTGAGTTGGAATGAAATCAAAAATCTCAAGCAGAACCCTGGGCAGGGAATGGAATAGGAGAGAAAGGGAAGCGGCCATGGACCAACAGCCCCGTGACCAGATAGACCCAGACAAACTCAAGGCCGGCGGCCAAAAGGTCTTTGGCCTGCTGAGCGGTGCGTTAATCTCGGCCATGATCCACCTGGGTGACCGGCTCGGGCTGTACCGGGCCCTGCACGGCGCCGGGCCTGTGACGAGCGAGGAGCTTGCCAACAAAACGGGCTTGAGTGAACGCTGGGTGCGGGAATGGCTGAGAGGGCAGGCCGCGGCTCAGTTGCTTGAGTATACCGAAGAGGGACGTTTTTCCCTTTCGTCTGAGATGGCCCTGATTCTGGCAGACGAGGACAGCCCCAAGTTTGCCGCGGGTATTTTCAGCGATTTTCCGCAACGCATGGCGATATTGGAGAGACTGCCCGAGGCTTTTCGTACCGGCCTGGGTCTGCCCTACGACGCGCGTGGGCCGGAAGGCGCGCGAGGCATTGAGCGGGTCTTTGCCCCGTGGTATCGACACTCGTTGATCCCCATTGTTCTGCCTGCCTTGGACGGTGTCGAGTCCAGGCTGCACGCTGGCGCAAAGGTAGCGGACGTAGGCTGCGGCGCCGGGATTGCGCTGGTTCAAATGGCTGCGGCCTTTCCGCAGGCTGACTTCCACGGCTATGACATATCGGAGCACGCGCTGGCGCGTGCCAATGCCAACAAGGCTGAGGCCGGGCTGGCCAACCTCCAGTTTCACCACGCGGCCCAGGACGGGTTGCCGGCCGATGCGAGTTTTGACTTCATCACCACGTTTGATTGCATCCACGATATGACCCATCCCGCGGAAGCCATTCGGGCCATCCGGTCGGCGCTCAAGTCGGATGGAACCTGGCTCATCGCTGATATCAAGAGCGCCCCGACATTTGAAGAAAATCTGAAGAATCCCATGACCGGTCTGATGTATGCCTTTTCGGTTATGGGCTGCATGTCCTCGGCCTTATCCGAGCCGGACGGTGCCGGTCTCGGCACCTTGGGATTTAACGAACAGGTCGCGCGGAGCATGACGCGCGACGCCGGGTTTACCCGCTTCACCCGTCATGACTTTGACAACCCGTTTAACGCCTATTATGAAGTGCGGCCCTGACGTGGGAAACCCCTCACCCCAGCCCTCTCCCTCAAGGGGAGAGGGAGAAAAAGGGAAGGGCTGCGAGGGAGAAAAGGTAGGGGCAACCCTTGTGGTTGCCCGGTTCTCAGAGGGAGAAATAAGGTAGGGGCAACCCCCTGTGGTTGCCCGGCTCTCAGGAGGAGCCAACACGAGGAGAAACGTATGGAAAAGGAATTTCTGAATCCCGCCGGTCTGCCCGTTTTGCCAGGCTTCTCTCAGGTTGTGACTGCAACTGAGGGAAAAATTGTTTTCATTTCAGGCCAGGTCGCCTTGGATGCGAACAACGAAGTGGTGGGCAAGGGCGACCTGCGCGCCCAGGTCGTCCAAACCTTTGAAAATCTCAAAGGAGCGCTGGCCGCGGTTGGGGCCACGTTTGACGACGTGCTGAAGACCAATACGTATATTGTGAATTATACGCCTGACATGATCGGCGTGGTCCGTGAGGTTCGCAGCCAGTATCTGCCCCAGGAAAAACCACCGGCCAGCACCCTCATCGGCGTTCAGGCGCTGGTGCTTGAAGACCTGCTCATTGAGATTGAGGCCTTTGCTCTGCTCAAGGTCTGAGGCCGGCGCGTATGCGCCTCTCCTTCCCCTGAGCCCTGCATAACCCGGCATGTCCACTCCCATCAGCCTTCGTGTTGCCTTTGACATTGGCGGAACCTTCACCGATGTCGTCATAGCCGGGTCCGACGGCCAGCTCCTGACCTATAAAATTTTGACCCTGCCCGATTCTGTTGGCGCAGACGTTGGGCGCTGTATTGCCGATGCCGAACGCCAGCACCCGGAGAGCCCCGTTGCGAGCCTCGTCCACGGCACGACTATCGCCTCTAACGCGGTACTGGAAGAACAGGGCGCACGGACCGGACTGATTACCACCAAAGGCTTTCGGGACGAATTGGAAATTCGCCGCCTGGGGCGTCCCAGCGTTTACAACGTTTTTTGGCAACGCACGCCACCCTTGATCCCGCGTCGTCGCCGGCTTGAAGTCAGCGAACGCATGACCGTTCGGGGCGAGGTGGAAACGCCGCTCAATCAAGAAGATGTGCGTCAGGCCATACTCAGCCTCAAACGCCAGGGGGTTGAATCCATTGCCGTGGCCTTTCTGCATTCCTACGTCAATCCCAGCCATGAGCGGCAGGCTGTAGCGCTCATCCGTGAGCTATTCCCGGAAGTCATGGTCTGCTCCTCAGCCGATATCCTGCCCGAGGTCCGTGAGTACGAACGTACTTCCACCACGGCGCTGAACGCTTACCTCATGCCCGTGGTCGGGCGATATCTGGACCAGGTGGAAACGCAGCTACAGACCTATCCTCCAGCCCTGCAAATCATGCAGTCCAACGGGGGGATCATGAGCGCCGCGCACGCCCGTCTCCGCCCGGTGCATATGATCGAATCGGGGCCTGCGGCCGGCGCGTTGGCCGCGGCCGGCTTGGCGCGGGAAATCGGTCTGGCCCAGGCGGTTGCGTTTGATATGGGTGGGACAACCGCCAAAGGCTGCCTGATAGAAAATGGTCAACCAGTTGAAACCGCGGAAGGCGAGGTGGGAGCGGGCATCAACCGGGCCGGGCGACTGAGCAAAGGTGCCGGCTATGCGCTGCGCGTTCCCGCCTACGATATTGTCGAGGTCGGCGCGGGAGGGGGCAGCCTGGCCTGGGTAGACGATGGTGGTGCGCTGCGCGTCGGGCCCCGTAGCGCCGGTGCCATCCCCGGACCGGCCTGTTATGACCGGGGCGGAACCGAACCGACCATCACCGATGCTAACGTGGTCTTGGGATATATGAACCCGGACAGCATCGCCGGTGGAACCGTGCCCATTGATGCCACTGCCGCGCAGACCGCCATACAGACGCGGCTGGGCGCACGTCTCGGTCTGTCGGTTCACGAGCTTGCCTTTGGGATCCATCAGGTGGCTGACGCAACCATGACGCGCGCCATACGCGCGGTCACGACCGAGCGGGGCCGTGACCCACGTGAATTTACCCTGATAGCCTTCGGAGGATCAGGTCCGGTGCATGCGGCGACGCTGGCCGACAATCTGGGCATGTCGCGGGTGTATATTCCGCTCTTTCCCGGGGTGTTCAGCGCGCTGGGTCTGTTAGTGGCCGACCTGCGCTCTGACTATGTGCAGAGCGTGCCGCAGGAGCTGGATACCGTTGATCCCACGGCTCTGCTCCAGGAATTTGACGCGCTGGTGGCCCGTGCGGAGCAGGATACGCACAATGAACAGCGTGAGCGGAGCGACCTCACCTATGAACGCCTGATTGATTTACGCTATCAGCGCCAGTCGTCGGAACTGACTCTCGCGGTTCCGGCTCAGGTTGAGGCCGCTGACCTCCGGCGGGTACTGGCCGAAAGCTTTCATGCCACGCATGAACGAACCTATGGATATCGCCGTGAAGACGATACTATTGCCATCGTCAGCGTCCGCCTGAAAGCAACCGTCCAGACACAAAGCCTGTCCTTCAGCGAATTGGGCGTGTATTTTGGTCAATCGGCAAAAAAGGCAACTCGGCCGGACTCTCGACGCGCGTATTTCGGCCCGCAGCAGGGTGAGCTCGACACCCGGATTCTCAGCCGAGGAGATTTGCTCGAACAGGCTGTTGCCGGCCCTCTGATTGTCGAAGAGTTTGACACCACGGTCGTGGTCCCGCCACAGTGGCAGGCGAGTGTCGATGCGTATGGGAATATTGTGCTAAGCAAAAGCTCAAAAGCTCATAAACAAGGACAATTTTATGGCCGGCGTATTTGACCCTATTCTGATCGAAGTCATGAAAAACGAGCTGACCGCGGTCGCCGAAGAAATGGGTATTACCATGAAGCGGACGGCGCGCTCGCTGGGGGCCAAGGAAGGCTCCGATTTTTCCACCGCGCTGGTCGATGCCGGGGGCCGGTTGATCGCCCAGGGCCTGACCATCGGCGTCCACCTGGGCTACATCATGGGGGTCATGCCGTGGGTGCTGAAGAAATTTGGCGACGACCTCCATCCTGGCGATGTGATTGTTTCAAACGACCCCTACGGCGGGGTGTCTCATTTCCCGGACATCGTTCTGGTCATGCCGATTTTCTGGCAACAGGAACTGGTCGGCTTTGCGGCCATTGTGGAACACCACACCGATATCGGCGGGCGTTTTCCCGGCGGCATGGGTATCGCCTGTGCCGAAGTCTATGAAGAAGGGGTGTGTATTCCGGGGGTCAAGCTCTTCAGCAAGGGGGAGCTGAATCACGATTTGGTCGATATGATCGCCGCCAACGTCCGGGCGCCTGAGGACGTGCGTGGCGACCTGGACGCCCAGGCCGCCGCCTGCCGGCGCGGAGCTCAGGGAGTCCGGGACCTGCTTGACCGCCACGGGCTGGAACAATTTGCAGCCTGCAACGAACAGTTGCGCCAGTACAGCGAACGGGCCATGCGGGCCTGCATTGCGGCCATCCCGGATGGCTCGTATGCGTGTACGGATCTGTTTGAAGACGATGGCTTGGGCGGGGAGGGGGTCAACTTGCGTCTCACGGTGACCGTTGCCGGAGAGTCCGTCCAAGTGGACTTTGACGGCACCGGCCCGCAGGTCCGCAGCGCGATCAATGTCCCCTTTAATCTCACCCGTGCCTGTGTGTATGTGGCCTTTCGGTCCATTCTTGAGACGGATGCCCCGGCAAACTCAGGACTGATGGCCCCCATTCAGGTGACTGCTCCTGAGGGCTGTGTGGTCAATCCGCAATTTCCCGGTGCGGTCGGCGCGCGCGGGATGCTGATGTGGCGGATTATCGACATGATCTTTGCCGCCCTGGCTCAGGCCATTCCCGACAAAGTCTACGCTGCGGGTGAGGGCGGGGCGAATTTGCTGGTGTATACACCCCAGGTTGAGGCGGGGGTGCCGTCCATGCTGCTGGATATTTATACCTCGGGCTGGGGCGCACGACCCGACAGCGATGGTGTGGAAGGCGTCACCCCCATGGCTGCCGGCGGCGCCATGCGCAGTATTCCCGCGGAAATGATCGAGCGTGAATGTCCGGTCATGCTGGCCGGCTTCGGCTTTTTGCCGGACACCGGCGGCCCGGGTCAATACCGTGGGGCTCTATCCGTGTATCGCAAATGGCGTTTTCTGGGTGATGGCCGGGTGATGCTCCGAACCTGTCGGGTCAAATCCGTTCCGTATGGGCTGGCTGGGGGAAAAGACGGCACCCCGTTTGCGGCCAGACTGCGTTCCGGCGAGGTGGAAACCCCGCTCCCGTCCGAAATGCTCATCGATACCGAAGTACGATCCGGAGAAACCCTGCTGCATGTCCAACCGGGCGCGGGCGGCTATGGCGACCCGCTCGCGCGGGACCCCCAGCTCGTTTTGGACGATGTGTTGGACGAGAAAATCTCGCCCGCGTACGCCGAGCGGGAATACGGGGTCGCCATTGACCAGAGCACGGAGCAGGTTGACCGGAACCGGACAACACAACTTCGCGCAACACTGCGATCCGAGCTAGAGGCCTGACAAGAGAACGGACGGCCCGCGCCAGGCACGTGGGCCGGGAGGAGAGCTATGGCATTTGATCCTATTCTGGTTGAGGTCGTGAAAAACGAGCTGGCCGCCATTACCGAAGAAATGGCGATTGCGGTGTGGAAAACCGGCCGCTCGCCCATGGTCAAAACCGGAGATTTTGCTACCGCTATCTGCGACGGTCAGGGGCGGTTAGTCGGTCAGGGCTATGCGGCTCCGTTTCAACTGGCCTTCTTCATTGCGGTGATGCCGCACATCCTCAAAAAATACGGGGAAGACTTCGCGCCCGGTGATGTCATTGTGGTGAACGATCCGTATGCCGGTGTCACCCATATGCCGGACGTGATGATCATTTCGCCCACGTTCTGGCAGGGGCAGCGGGTCGCCTTTACTCTGGCCTATTCGCACCATACCGATATTGGCGGACGCTTTCCGGGCGGGTTCAGCAGCCAGTGTACGGAAACCTTTGAAGAAGGGCTCCGCCTGCCGCCGATCAAGCTCTACAAGGCCGGGGAGCGCAACGACGCCCTCCTGGAGACGATTCTGGCCAATGTCCGGGTATCTGATGAGTGGCTCGGAGACGTGGAGGCGAAAATCGCCGGCTGCTGGCGTGGCGAGCAAGAACTGAAACGTCTGCTCGAAAAATACGGCCTGGACACGTTCAACTCGTGCTGTGACTATTTGATTAGCTATGCGGAAAAGGCCACCCGGGCGGCCATCAAAGATATTCCTCCGGGCGAGTATGTGTATGAGGACGCCTTTGAGGACGATGGTTTTGGCTCCGACGGAGTGGCCCTGCCGCTCAAGGTGACCCTGCGCGCACAGGGCGAAACCCTGAGCGTTGATTTCACCGGCACCGGGCCGCAGGCGCGCGGGGCGATCAACCTGCCGCTGAGCATGACGGAAGCAACGGTGTACGGCGCGGTCAAGAGTATTGTCAGCCCGGAGGTGTTGACTAATGTCGGCTTCATTCGGCCCATACAGGTGGTTGCGCCGGTCGGCAGCCTGGTAAACCCGCGTTTTCCTGCCGCGGTCGGCGGCCGTGCCCCCTTATTCTTTCGGGTTTTTGATATGCTGTTTCGTGCTCTGGCCCAGGCGCTGCCCGACCGGGTGCCTATCCCCGGAGAGGGGGGGGATGTGTTGCACTTCACCGGTGAGAGAGAAGACGGGACGCCGTTTGCGGTGATGGACATTTTCTTTGGTGGCTGGGGTGGACGTCCGCGCAAGGACGGTATTGATGGCGTGGCTCCCATGGCCTTCGGGTCGTACGGAACGATTCCAGCGGAAATGCTCGAACGTGAATTTCCGCTGGTCGTTGACGGGTTTGGCTATGTGCCGGATACGGGTGGTGCCGGCAAGCATCGGGGCTCGGTCTCCATCTATAAACAGTGGCGCTTCCTGAGCCCCGGAAGAGTCATGGTTCGCACCAATCGTCTCATTCGAGCCTCCGGTGGACTGGCCGGTGGCGCGTCCGGCTCGCTGTCCAAGAATATCCTGAACCCTGAAACAGAGAACCGGGAACTGCCGCGCAAAGCCCATATGCATATGGATGTAAAGCCGGGCGATCGTATCCACCACATCGTGTCCGGCTCGGGTGGCCACGGCAATCCCTTGGAGCGTGACCCTGCCCAGGTGCTGACAGACGTGCAGGACGAAAAGCTATCTGTCGCGCAGGCGCGAGATCAGTATGGGGTGGTGATTGATACGGCCGCGGCTGCGGTGAATATGCCGGAAACCGAGGCGCTGCGAGCCACACGCTTGCAACCGGTTGCGGCAGCAGACTAGTTGCGGGTTGGGCTGATTGCCCTCTGAGAGGTCTCTCTACTCGGACTGTCGTTCCTTCCGGCGTAATCCACTGTCCAGGAAGAGAATGAGAACGCCTCCACCGTTTGGATAGACGATTCGATATGGTATAGGCTCCCCATGCGTATAGGCTTTGATATTGGCGGAACTTTCACCGACGTGATTGTGGTTGGCGACGACGGGCGCCTGCTTACCACAAAGGTACTCTCGCTGCTTGACCAGATTGGTGAAGATATCGTCCGCTGCGTGCATGAGGTCGATGCGCAGGCCCAGGTCGAAGGCTTCGTCCACGGCACGACGATTGCTTCGAATGCTGTCATCGAAGAGACCACCGCGCGGACCGGACTGATTACCACCCAGGGCTTTCGGGACGAACTCGAAATGCGCGGGCAGCGACGGCCCAATATCTACGACGCAGACTGGGACCGCCTGCCTCCCCTCGTGCCCCGTTCCCTGCGTTTGGAAGTGCAGGAACGCATCCTGGGTAATGGCCGGATCGAGCGCGCGCTCGATCCGGCGCAGGCTCAGGCTGTGATCGAGCAGCTTCTGGCCGATGGCGTGGAAGCGGTTGCCGTGTGCCTGGTGAATTCCTATCTCAATCCGACACACGAACAGCAGTTAGGACAGCTTATTGCTGAAGTGGCTCCGGATACGGTGGTGTGTCTGTCGTACGATATTCACCCTGAAATTCGTGAGTACGAACGCACCAGTACAACCGTCATTAACGCCTCGCTGATTCCGGTCGTTGATCGCTATCTCAATCGACTGGAACAGCACCTCTCGACCTATAGCGAGCGCGTTCTGATTATGCAGTCCAACGGCGGCATCATGAGCGCCCAGGCCGCCCGGCGCCGGCCCGCGTATATGATTGAGTCGGGTCCGGCTGCCGGCGTGCTGGCTGCGGCGCGCTTCGCCCAGGAGACGCAGCAGGATCAGGTGCTCTCGTTTGACATGGGGGGGACGACCGCCAAAGCCTGTTTGATCGAAAACGGCCTGCCACTTGAAAAGCCGGGCGGAGAGGTCGGGGGTGGCGCAACCACGACCACGCGTCTGTTCGGTGGCGGCGGACATGCGCTGCGCGTCCCCTCACTCGATATCGTCGAAGTGGGTGCCGGAGGTGGGAGTATTGCCTGGATAGATGACGGGGGCGCATTACGGGTCGGCCCCCAGAGTGCGAGTGCGGACCCTGGCCCGGCCTGTTATGGCCGGGGCGGAACCGAGCCGACGGTGACTGATGCCAATGTGGTGCTTGGCTATATGAATCCTGACGCTATCGCTGGGGCCACTCTGACCATTGATCGCCAGGCCGCCTGGGGCGCGATTGAGCAAAAAATCGCTCAACCGCTCAATGTGGAAGTCCTGGCCGCGGCCTATGGCATCACGCAGGTAGCGAATGCAACCATGATGCGCGCCCTGCGGGCCGTCTCGACCGAACGCGGACGAGACCCGCGGGATTTTACCCTGATCGCGTTCGGTGGGGCTGGGCCAATGCACGCTGCCGCGCTGGCGGATAGCCTGAGTATGACGCAGGTGCAGATTCCGCTCTACCCCGGCCTGTTCAGCGCGCTTGGGTTGTTATTGGCAGATTATCGCCACGACTATATTCACAGCGTGGCCGTGGCTTTGGACCAAATCGACCCGCAGGCCGTGCTGCGTCACTACCAGGAGCTTGAGACCCAGGCCCGGGCCGAATTGGTCGAAGAAGGCATTGCCGTGGATCAGATTCGCTTCGAGCGCCAGGTCGATCTCAAATATGGCTATCAGGTAGCGGAGCTGAGTCTGCCGTTCCCTGAAGTGGCTGTCGGAGACATGCAGGAGCGCTTGGCCCAACTCTTCACCGAAGCGCACCGACAGGCATTTGGCTATGATCGAGCCGATACGATTGAGTTGGTCAGCGTCCGGCTGCGGGCCTTGGCCTCCTCCGGCCACCTGCGCTTTACCGAACTGACTGGAGCAGTGAGCGTAAGTCCTCCCGCGTCTCCGGCCTCACGCACGGCGTATTTCGGTCCGCAGGTGGGCGAATGCCAGGCTGCGGTGTATCAGCGTACCGATCTTGAACAGGCACGGAGCGGCCCACTCATCGTGGAAGAGCCGGATACCACGGTGGTTGTACCGCCCGGCTGGACAGTCCAGTATGACGTGAGCGGGAATCTGCTCTTGCAGCGGGCATAGTATCACAGCGTGTTTCGCTTCGGGCCGGGAACCCACCTTGGCCTTCGGCCACCCCTCCAAGGAGGGGAAATTTTGTCCCGATTATCCTCTCTTGGGAGGGGTACCGCATAGCGGCGGGGTGGGTTCCTGCCGGGTTGAAGGGTATCTTCTGTGAGGCCGACATCCACTCCGGTAGTCAAAGATTTGGTCCTGATTGGCGGTGGCCACAGCCATGTCACGGTGCTGAAACGCTTTGGGATGCAGCCGCTGCCGGGCGTACGCCTGACGCTGATTTGCCGGGATAGCCACGCGCCGTATTCCGGCATGCTACCCGGCTATATCGCGGGACATTATAGCTTCGATCAGGCCCATATCGATCTTGGGCCGCTGTCCCGGTTTGCCGGGGCGCGATTTTTTCACGATGAAGTGATCGGTCTGGACCTGGCGAACAAGCAGGTTGTGTGTCGCACCCGGCCGCCCGTGGCCTATGATGTTTTGTCCATTAATATCGGAGCGACGCCTGCCATTGCGCATATCCCCGGCGCTACGTACACCGGTGTGGCCGTCAAGCCCATAGACGGTTTTTGGCGGCAGTGGGAAAAGCTCCGTGAGCGCTGTCTGGCTCGCACCGAACGCACGACGATCGGTGTCATTGGCGGCGGAGCCGGGAGCGTGGAACTCTTACTGGCCGTCCAGTATCGTCTCGAACATCTGCTCGCCCAGCAAAAGCGGTCGGCCGATCACCTCGTTTTTTCCCTTATTAGCGCGGCGTCCGAAATTCTGCCGACCCACAACCCGCGCGTCCGCGCCGCGTTTCGGCGCATTCTCAAGCAGCGAGGGGTTGAGGTCCGAACGGATTGTCTTGTCACCAGCGCTGCCGAAGGTTGCGTTCGACTTGCCGATAACACCCAACTCGCTCTGGATGAGCTTCTGTGGGTCACCACGGCCGGCGCCGCCGCTTGGCCGGGGGAGTCCGGCCTGGCCACGGACGAGCAGGGTTTTATCTCCGTGCAGGATACGCTTCAATCCGTTTCCCATCCTGAGGTCTTTGCCGCCGGGGATATCGCTACGGTAGTCAACCATCCCCGCCCAAAATCGGGCGTGTTCGCCGTACGGCAAGGTCCGCCGTTGGCCAAGAATCTACGCCGCTTCCTGCGCGGCCAAGCAGTCAAAGCCTTTGTGCCGCAAAAGCAGTTTCTGAGCCTGATCTCTACCGGAGACCGATATGCGGTAGCCTCACGGTCGGGTTGGGCGGGTGAAGGCAAGTGGGTCTGGAGGTGGAAGGACTGGATCGACCGGCGCTTTATCAACAAATACAATGAGCTGCCGGACATGCCCGAAGATGAGCCGGCTCAGCTAGAGCAGGGTCTGGCCGACACGCATATCCTCAAGGAGATTTCCGCCTTTGCCATGCGCTGCGGCGGCTGCGGTTCAAAAATCGGCAGCACGGTCTTGAACCAGGCCCTGGCGTGTCTTGAGCCGGTTGACCGCTCCGATGTCATTGTCGGCCTGCACGCGCCGGACGACGCGGCTGTGGTCACCGTTCCGCCCGGAAAAGCCGTGGTGCAGACGGTTGATTTTTTTCGAGCCTTTATTGAAGACCCGTTTGTCTTTGGCCAAATCGCCGCCACCCATGCCCTGGGTGATATCTTTGCCATGGGTGCGGAGCCACAGACCGCCCTGGCTATGGTCACCATCCCGTACGGTCTGGAACACAAGGTGCAGGAGCAACTCACCCAGCTCATGGCCGGGGCCTTGGAGGTCCTCAACCGGGAACATACGGCTCTGGTTGGGGGGCACACCAGCGAGGGCAGCGAGCTGGCGCTTGGATTTGCCATCAACGGTTTGGCCAGCCAGGAATCCGTGCTGAAAAAAAGCGGTATGCAGCCGGGCCACGCGCTGATTCTGACCAAGGCGTTGGGAACCGGCGTGCTGTTTGCCGCGGACATGCGACACAAAGCCAAAGGGCGCTGGATCGAAGCCGCGCTCACCTCCATGCGGCAGTCAAATCGAGCCGGAGCAGACTGCCTGCGTCAGCACGGCGCAACCGCTATGACCGACGTGACCGGATTCGGCCTGCTGGGCCATCTGGTTGAAATGGTTCGCGCCTCGGCTGTTGACGCGGTTCTCAATATGGAACGGCTGCCGATCCTGCCCGGAGCTCTGGAGGTCGTTCTGCAGGGCATTTTTTCGTCCCTGCAACCGCAGAATATTCGGCTGCGGCGGGCCATTCGCGAGGTAGAGCGGGCGGCCCTGCATCCGTACTACGCTCTGCTGTTCGACCCACAGACCGCCGGCGGACTCCTGGCCAGCGTCCCGGCCGAGCAGGCTCAGGCGTGTGTCCGGGAGCTTCAGGCTCTGGGCTATCAGGACGCGGCCATCATCGGCACAGTGCAGGCGCAGAGCGATGTGCTTGAGCCGATTACGCTGCAAGTATAAGCATTCGAGCAAGAGTTGTTAAACGTGCTGAATATGTATAGCCTGCGTCCAAAAGCACTGTTCAAGACTTCCATTGTTTCGAGATGCGGTGAGGAAGTTTGTAGGTATCCGATAGAAAGGCCGAGTGGCTGCTGACGGTGTAGGTACAAGGAAATACGTCGATTTCATGGACCAGATCAAGCTGAGAAACTTCCGCTGCTTCCGCGAAGAACAGACCGCTCGCCTGGCACCCCTGACCCTGCTCATGGGAGAGAACAGCACTGGTAAAACCTCGTTCATGGCACTGGTCCGCGCGCTGTGGGATGTCTTCTACCAGTCCAGAGTTCCTGATTTCAAGGAAGAGCCGTATGATCTGGGCAGCTTCGACGAAATCGTCCATCACCGGGGAGGAAGAGGAGGCCGTGCTGGGACCTTTGAGGCAGGCTTTGACTTCACTCTTGAGGATCGGGGGAGGACAAGGGATGAACCTTATCATTTCGATATAACTTTCAAAAAGAAAGGGACAGTGCCGGTTCCGGTGAGAAGATACCTTGCCTCTGAAGATGTTTGGATCGAAGATCGCCTTGAAGACTCAGATCACAATATTAGCTTCGGGATATCAAACCGCACTTGGAAACGGCAACTCTCCGACCCCCGGCGTGTTCTGATTGACGCCGACGACGACCTTCTGCTTCCCTTTTCTTTTCTTCTGCGGCGTTTACAAAATCAGGAAGATAGAGAAAAGGATTCTGAGCCCGCTCTCGTTCAAGACTCCGATCTACCCACTAATGCAGATTGGAAACGAATTGAAAGATTTTCTGATCGTTTTCGATGGATGATGCCCCGTAGTCTCAACAGACGACTCTACGCTAGTGCTCCAGTCCGCTCCAAACCACATCGAACCTATGATCCCGCACGCCCAACACGAGACCCTGAAGGCGATTACATTCCTATGTACCTCGCCAATGTACATTTTCAAAACAAGGTCCAATGGAACGCGCTCAAGCACGCGCTTGAAAAATTCGGGCAAGAAGCTGGTCTGTTTGACGAAATCTCGGTCAAGCAACTAGGGAAAAATGAAAGCGAGCCCTTTCAGATCCAGGTTAGAAAATTTGGGAGTAAATCCAAGGGACCGCAGCGCAACCTGATTGATGTTGGCTACGGCGTCAGCCAAACACTGCCAATCGTTACCGAACTGCTGCGCCGCGACGCTCCGCCCATATTTCTGCTGCAGCAACCCGAAGTGCATCTCCACCCGAGCGCCCAAGCCGCTCTCGGAAGCCTGTTCTGCCAGATCGCTGGACAAAGGCGGCGGCTAATAGTTGAAACGCACAGCGACCACCTGCTCGACCGAGTACGTATGGACGTGCGCGACGACAAGACGAAATTAAAGCCCAAAGACGTTTCCATCTTGTACTTTGAGCGTAACGATCTGGATGTTCGCATTCATTCACTGCGCT
>JAJDZM010000192.1 GCA_022824615.1 Candidatus Binatia bacterium
AGAACTCCTGTTCCAATAGAGACTGGGTATCCAACACTCACCACACTACACTCCAGCATTCATCATTTTTAGGTCCTGAGCCTAGTATTTTTTTGGGATTCTCGGTAAGGGAAGGGGATACGATCGAACGCAGCACCAAAAAGGAGGTTGGTATGTCAACGGCGAACGGTGAAGTCAGTCTTGAGGGTTCTATCGATTGTGACGGCCATATTTTGGAGCCGCCCGATTTGTGGGAGCAATATCTTGAGCCGCAATACCGAGAGCGGGCCATTCGGATTAAAACGGACGATGAAGGCTGGGAATATTTTGAGTTTGATGGCCAGCCGTCCCGACTGTGCCAGCGCGGTTTCCCCGGCATTCTGGGCGCCATGGGCCAGCCGGATATCGTACCCGGTCCGGACCGCCGCTATATTGATGGCGCGCCGCTTGGCTCAATGGACGCCAAGGAACGCATAGAGCGGATTGACGGCGAAGGGCTGGCGAAATCGATCCTCTACCCCACCATCGGGCTCTTGTGGGAATCTGAGGTCCAGGACCCGGAAATCTCGGCTGCCTATTGCCGGGCGTATAACCGCTGGATTGTGGACTTTTGCTCCGAGTCGGGTGGACGCCTCATCCCTATCGCCCATCTGTCCGGTACCGATGCCAACGAAGCGGCGAAAGAACTGGAGCGGGCAGTCAAGGCGGGTTGCAAAGGCGCTTTTTTCGCGCCATTTACCTGGACGAAGAAATCGCATGGGCATCCAGACTATGATCCGGTCTGGGCAAAGGCACAGGAACTGGATGTGCCCATTGCCCTGCATCCGACCTTCGAGCCGATCCAATTCATGCCTCACGGGCGCTTTGAAGAACTCGTGCCAACGGAGCCGATCGACTTCAACTGGTATTTTGATGTGCTGGTCGCCCAAAACATGCAGCAGGCGTTTGTATCACTCTTTCACCATGGCGTGTTCGAGCGCTTCCCCACGGTGAAGGCCGTCGTGCTCGAATCCCAGGCCGGCTGGATTGGCTATTTGCTCGACCGGATGGATGCCGTGTTTGAGGGTCCGCTGGCCCATTCGACCCAACTCAAGGAGCGGCCCAGCTTTTATTTTCAGCGCCAGTGCTGGATCTCGGCCGACCCGGACGAAAAAGCCTTGCAGCATATCATTGAATTCGTCGGAGCCGACAGATTCTTCTGGGCATCGGACTTCCCGCACCCGGACCACAGCGACCAGTATATGCCGGCCCTGAAACGGTTGGTCACGCCACTCTCCGAAACGGCCCGGCAGCAGGTCATCGGGGCAAACGTGGCCGAGGTCTATAAGCTGGGGCAGTAGCTCCTGGCGGACCGACAGCCTGATACCCATAGGCCCGCAACTATTGCGGGCCTTTTTACTGATGCCCGGACCGGCCGGACGGAGGCCACTTTCCGTACACCATATCCCGTGCATTACAAATTGCTGCTCGAATACGACGGCACCAACTATCACGGCTGGCAGATTCAGCCCACGGGCGCCACTGTTCAGGGGACGCTCGAAGCCGTCTTATCCCGGATTCTGAATACGCCCGTTCGCGTACGGGTAGCCGGGCGAACAGACGCAGGGGTTCACGCGTTGGGCCAAGTGGCCACCTTTCAGGCCACCCCTCCGCTCAACCTGGTACGGTTTCAGCACAGCCTCAACTCGGTTCTGCCCTCAGATATTGTCATCCGGGCGATCAGCGAGGTGGCAGACACGTTTCATCCGCGCTACGACGCGCACAGCAGGACCTATCAGTACCGCATCTGGAACCAGCCCTCTCCCTCGGCTATGCATGTCCGCTACTCGTGGCATATCCCCTCTCCTTTGGATCAGGAGGCAATGAATGCCGCTGCGGCCCTGCTCATCGGGCATCACGATTTTTCGTCCTTTCAGGGAGCGGACTCCGTAGAACGGGCGCCGTGGCGCACGGTGATGCACAGTGCCATCTGTCGCGAGCGCGATTTTCTCGTATATACGGTCGAAGCCCGGTCATTCCTGCGCCATATGGTCAGGAATATCGTCGGTACCTTGGTAGACGTCGGTCGAGGCGCTTTGAGCGTAGACGAATTTTCCACCGTCTTTGCGGCGCGCAACCGATCCCGGGCCGGACTGAACGCACCGCCGCAAGGCTTGTTCTTGGTTACCGTCCGCTATTAAAAAGGCAGACCGTTATGGAACTTCTCCAGGATATCATGGCAGCCCTCGCTCCTGTCGGACTCAACCTCATAGGGACAACGCCGAGGTCTGACTATGAAGCTCTGGTTCCGGCACAGTATCATATCGCACAGCGATTTCCTGAGGCCGAGACCGTCGTTGTTATCGGGAATGGCGGTAGAGAATTTTGGAGACACTTTCGGGAGTATGCCGCGGCGCGGCCAGGCTATCTCCAGCAGCATGACCATCCGCTGGATGACTATACCGTCGAGGTTATAAGCGCTCGGCTTAGTCCGCTTTTAGACGCGACCCGCGCTCAGTATCGCGTTATTTATCCATTTCAGTTTTTCAGCGGTCTGACCGTATCCTTCATGCACCTGGCACAGGCCGCGCGGCTGTCAGTGCCCAGTATCCTTGGCGTCCAAATCCATCCCCGGTATGGCCCCTAGATAGCCTGGCGCGCCGCGGTCTTGATTGATCGTGACGTACCGGCGTTCCCGGCTCCGGCTCAAGACTTTGATCCGTGTTCGACCTGCGTGGAGCGTCCCTGTATAGCCGCCTGTCCGGCCCAGGCCGTCAGCGCCGCACGAGGCTGGGACCTGCTTACCTGTACGCACCATCGTCTGCGCGTCCCGACCGATTGCGCTGAACGATGCCACACCCGGTACACCTGCGTCTACGGTCGGGAGCATCACTATCCTGAGGACGAACTCGCCTATCATCAGCGTTTCAGCCTTGCCACAGCGCAGGCGTATTTCGAGAAGTCCAGGAGAACGAACTAGTCGTTTGGCAGCAGATTCCCCTGCTCATCGAGCCGGAGATTCGTCTGCTGAGCTTGCTCAAGTACCTTCGGAGCCCAGGCCACATGACCGGCATCGGTTCCACCTAAAATGGCCATCAGATGCGCGTCTGCATCGCCGACATTTTTGAATCCGCGCATCACGCCTGGCGGGACGGACACCGTATCCCAGGCATCCAGGATCACTTCTTGTTCTCCCTCATCCCCCCAGTAGATGGACCATTGCCCTGACAGCGGGATAAACACTTCGACCGTACTGTGGCTGTGCAGCGCCGCGCCTTTGCCCGGACTCGCACCAACATAGGTGACGTTAAAGTCCTGGACCGCGGTAATCGCGGGGTTGAGATTCGTATCCTCGGTGACGCCGCGGCCGATCACGTTATAGATATCCCGTTCGTGGCCTGGGATATTGCTATCAACAAACGCCTGCGCGCTGGACTTGAGTTCCTTGAAACGGGCGACGCGTTCGAGCATCGCTTCTTTTGAAACGTGGGTGTTTGTCATTGGTCCCTCCTTATCGGTCTTCTGCCGTGCTTCTTTTTCCTTACCCCGGCCTGACCGGGAGGTGCAAGAGTTGAGTGGAATAATTGGAAGCAGAGCCTGTCCACTTCCCCATAGGGCCGCTTGCATGGACGGAGGGAATCCCGTAAGCGCAGGGCATGGCGACAAAGAACGGACGCACCCGGGCCCTGCGCGAAGAGGCCATCCTGCAAGCCGCGGCAGACTGTTTCGGCGAGCAGGGCTACCGCGCAACGACGCTCGAAACAATCGCCGAGCGCTTGGGGATCTCCCGCGTCACCCTGTATCGTTATTGTCCGAGTAAAGAAGAACTGCTGATTCGGGTGTTTGAGCGTTCTATTGCGATCTTTCAGCGCGACCTGCGGCAGATTTGTTCCCAGCCCATAGCGCCCGAAGAGAAGCTGCGGCAGATTATCCGGCATCAAGTCCGCCTCATGGCTGACCACCGCAATTTTCTGACGGTTTTTTTTAGTGAAGAGAGCAATCTGCCCCAGGAGATTGCCAAACGGGCGCGCGCCGAACGACGGGTATACGACGGGCTTATTGAGGATGTCATTGCCGAGGGTATCAAGACCGGGCAGCTTGCCCCGCTCCCGGTCAAGCTGGTGTCGTTTGCCATTCTTGGCATGTGCAACTGGCTGTATCAGTGGTACCAACCCGAAGGGCCGCTCTCTGCCGACGAGGTTGCACACAATTTTATCCAGTTGGTTGAGCAGGGCTATTTGCGTGCCGACTCGCAACAGGAAATTCTTCAGCGTTTAGAGCGAATGGAAGCCGCACTGTCGAATCTGCGGGACGCTCAGCAACCGGACGAGTAAAGGTCTACTCTCCGCCCCGCACGGGAATCGGCGAGTTACACCAGCGGCCACTGGCTTCGTCATAATGCGCCCACCACCGCCGGCCGTTTTTGCGGAAGAGTTTAAACGAACAGCCATGCTCATCACACCACGGCGGGCTGGGCTCTGTCCGGGGTGGAGGGGGAATAGGCTGCTGGTGCTGGGGTTTAAGCTGCTGGTGCTGGGGTCGTGGAGCGGGCTTTATTTTTGGTTGGCGAGGGGTAAAACCCATCGCTTCGAGCTCGACGATCACGGCGGCCATACCGCCGGCGCCATCAACCGGCATTTCCAGACGGCATTCATAGCCCTCGGGACTGATGCACCAGACCTCGCACGTCCCCACTGTCGCCTGAGGGCCGGGCACCGGCAGAGGGGACTCTTCCGGCAGGACACCTCCGGGCTGTTCGCCGGGCCACTCCTCATCCCAACCAGGCGAGTCGGGGATGGAGGGGACAAATCGTCTGGATGATTTACGCTCCACTGACCTCTCGTCGGACAAGCCGGGCTCCTGCCACCAGGGCTCCCAGCTTGGCGCGGGCTAAATTCCGGGACGACGCAGAAAAACCACAATCACAGGTCAAGTAGAGCTTTTCCGGATGCACATGTTCAAGAGTCAGACGAATACGCTCGGCCACATCTTCCGCCGTCTCCAGGTACATAGATTTCACATCAATGACCCCAGCCGCAAACTCACGATCATCGCCGTATTGGCTCCAGAGCGCCAGCTCGGCCATTTCTCGATTCGCAAATTCCAGGGCAAATTGATCGACCTTAACGTCAAGGATGCCGGGGAATAGCGGTTTATACGTCCGCTTCATGGCCGGCCGACCCTGATTATTGCCAAAGCAGACGTGGAGGGCGATTTTGGCCTCCACACCCTCCAGGGTTGTATTGAACAGCTTCACTGTTTCTTCGATGGACAGGGCTGGCTCCCGACCCACGGCAGAGGGTTCGTCAAGCTGAATAAAGGTCGCGCCAGCCGCAACAACACCGCGGAGTTCCTTATTCACGAGTTCCGCCAAGTCGTACAGGAGGGGCAGATAGTCACCCTGCGGATAGCCGGCCTTAAGCCGGATAGGCATAGCGATTGTAAGCGGACCGGGGCAGCAGACTTTGAGCGGTTTATCGGTTTGAGCTTGCACAAAGGTATATTCATCAACTAACCCGAACCCGTCCGGGGCGCTGACCCGTTCGGTTGTCTCAAAACGCGGCGCACTATCGTAGCTCATGATACCGAGCTTGCGCTGCGCCCGGACCATATTGAGTCCGGATAATTTTTCGACCACATTCCACAGAAAGCGCTGCCGACGAATCTCACCATCAGTCAGAATGTCCAGCCCGGCTTCTTCCTGGTCCCACACCGCCATTTTTACTGCGTCTTGAATGGCTTCTTCGACATCTGCCGGTCCGGCAGTTCCGGCGCGGAGGGCTCTTCTGGTCGCAATCAACCACGAGGGTGAGGCGTAGGAGCCGATGCCCATTGTGGGGAAAAGCCCGAGATCTGTCCCATTGAGTGTCGGCATACCCGCTTCCTCTTTCTCCCTACAACGCCTCCGGAAAGAGCGCCAACAACTCCGCCCCGTCCGGGGTCTGCCACGCCCCGCGAACCATATAGGTCTGGAGGGTTTCCACTCGAAAGCCCACGGCGAGCAACTCTCGTAATAATGTTGCGTGCCGTGTAGGAAAACGCATACGCAGGGCCTTTCCCTGTTCACGCTCAGCCGCAGACAGAATCAACGCGCGTAAGACCGAGGGTTGCGTTGCTGCGGCAGGACCGAAAAACGTCCCCGCCTCTGTGCGCAGGAAACACAGGTAGCCCGCAAGCTGCCCCTGAACGAGGGCGGCAATATGCGGCGGCTGGGCATGGAAAAATCGCAGATCTTGTTCACGCCCGATACCGGTTAAGCGCGTATCAAGTGCCGCCAGGTGTTCGATATACTCCGCTTGCCACTCCCGGATTTCGACATCTTCTGAAACGTCTCCCCGAATGTTACGCCCAACCAATGAAGAGATCGTGCCACGCACCTCAAAACCGAGCGAGCTATACAGTGGAAAGGACACCACGTTAAAGGCATCCTGGACCAGCCGGAGCGAAGGACACCCTCCCCCCGCCTCAATCACGGCCTGCATCAGCGCTCGCCCGGCACCCTGGGCTTGGGCGCTCGGATCAACAGTAATCGGACCAATCCCGGCCGTATCGCCCCGAAGATGGATAAAACCGGATCCAACGATCTGCCCCTCCTGGAGGGCGGTGAAACACTCGTTTGGCTCAAGCCGGGCATACCCTTGTGCGATGGATGTGCCGGCGGCCGGCGACGGAAACGGCTCAGGGTAGCCATGGCGGCGGAAAAGGTTGTTGAAGGCGGCAACCATGACTGCCCCAACGCGAGGAATATCCTCCGCTAGCATGTGGCGAATCGTCACGGTCATTACGCCCCCTCTTCCCTTCCCCTACGTGCCGACACCAGTAAAGAATGGTGTATTGGCGCGTTGTAACAAAAAACTTTCCCGCTGTCTGCCCACGAGCAAATATTTTCTTGATGTGTGCCGGCGTGAATGAGCAGGACTCGCCTGACTTTTCCCACCTGCCTGGGCGTGGTACCGTAGCCGAAATTTTTTCATCGTCGTTCAGAACAGCCGAGAGAGGAAGTGTATGGAAGCCTGTGGTGAGTTATCCCCGCCTCCCAGAACCTTGTTAGGTCCCGGTCCGAGCAACGTCCATCCTCGAGTATTACGTGCCTTGTCCACTCCGCTTGTTGGCCACCTTGACCCTGAATTTATTCGGCTGATGGAGGAGACCAAAGCACTTCTTCGGTTTGTCTTTCAAACATCGAATCCCCTCACCCTCCCGATTTCGGGGACCGGCAGCGCGGGCATGGAAACCTGCTTTGTGAATATGGTCGAGCCCGGAGACGAGGTCGTCATCGGCGTCAACGGCGTATTCGGTACCCGCATGGTTGATGTCGTAAAACGCTGCAGCGGAACACCCGTTATCATGGAAGCCCCCTGGGGGTCCGTCTTTAGCCCGGACGATGTCGGCACGGCCCTCAAGCGTTGCACTCGACCGAAGTTGGTGGCTCTCGTCAATGCCGAGACATCAACCGGAGCCTGGCAACCTTTGGAAGACATTGCTCCACTCGTCCACGAGGCAGGAGCGCTGTTTCTGGTTGATGCGGTCACGTCGCTCGGCGGCTGTCCCCTCAAAATAGACGAATGGCAGATTGACGTCTGTTACAGCGGCACCCAGAAGTGCCTGAGCTGTCCACCCGGCCTCTCGCCCGTCACCTTCAGTCCGGCCGCTCAAGAGGTCTTACGGAACCGCAAGCACAAGGTCCAGAGCTGGTATCTGGACCTGAGCCTGCTTAGGCAATATTGGGGTGAGGAACGCGTGTATCACCACACCGCCCCTATCTCGATGAACTATGCCCTGCGGGAGGCCTTACGGCTGATTTCCGAAGAAGGCTTAGCTGCACGATTTCGTCGCCACGAGGACAATCATTTGGCCCTCGCCGCCGGCCTCAATGCGTTGGGGATGCGGCTTGTCGCCCAGGAAGGCGCCCGGCTCTGGATGCTCAACAGCGTCGCCATCCCCGATGGCATTGACGACGCGACCGTTCGCAAGCGCCTCCTCGCTGAGTATAATATCGAGATTGGTGCCGGCTTGGGCGTATTCGCCGGAAAAGTCTGGCGTATCGGCCTGATGGGAGAATCCAGTACCCGCAGCAACGTTCTGCTCGTTTTAAGCGCACTGGAGGCCGTGTTACAGCAAAATGGTCATACTTGCGCAGCCGGGGCTGGCGTCAGCGCGGCACAAGAAGCATACGCGATACGGGAGTCCGGGGTGCGCCTCAATAGTCAGCGTGAGGCCCGGTAAAAAGGCTCACCGGCCGTCAGCTCCCCGGTGTGGTATGATGTAAGAGAAGCGTCGAGGCATAATGCGAGTGTCCGTTAGCTCCTTTTTCTTGCTGTGTTTTTTTGCTCTCCTGCTACCGGTGACAGACAGCCGGGCTGAGCCGACACTCACCCTGCTGTCCGCCGACCAGATTCCCCCTTTAGTGGACGATCTTGACCGCAGATCTCTCAAAGCCGCGCTCCAACAGAGCCTCGCCGCCCTGGAGCAGAAGCCGGACTCCCAAGCATTTTCCTTTGGACAGCAACAGGTCAGTGTCGGCCGGGTTCGGGACAGTCTCGGCGCATTTCTTACCCTGCTCGATCAGCCCGGAGATCTCGCCCTGGAGGCTCAGAGAGAATTCGACCTCTATCGTGCGACCGTACCTGTGCTGTTCACTGGCTATCACGAACCCGAACTACAGGGCAGCTTTATCCGAACCGAGCGCTATCGTTATCCTTTGTATCGTCCTCCGACTGATTTGGTACAGATCGACGCCTCCCGATTTACGACGAAGAGTAAACATGCCCTCCAATCAGCCCAAAAAGCTGGACACGTTTACTCTTTCCAGCGGTTTCCGCAAGACATGTACGGTCGCGTCGCAAACGGGCGCCTCGTCCCCTATTTCTCCCGGGCTCAGATTGATGCGCAGCATATTCTCGCGCCTCAGCACAGAGAACTCGTCTGGCTCGACGACCCGATTGAGCGTTTTTTCCTCCACATTCAGGGATCCGGGAAAATTCGGCTACCGGACGGTACCTGGTTTCGGGTCGGCTATGCCGCCTCAAACGGCTGGCCGTATCGGAGCATTGGCAAGCTGCTCCTCAGTCAAGGGAAACTCCAGTCCGGAGAGGCGTCGGCCCAGGGCATTCGCCACTATCTGCGGCAGCATCCGGCTGAACAAGATCGGATCTTGTTCCAGAATAGTCGTTATATTTTCTTTCGGGTTGTCTCTGCCGGGCCGCTGGGCAGCTTGGGCGTCCCGCTGACACCGGGCCGTTCGATTGCGGTCGATCCGAACTGGTATCCGCCGGGCGCGCTCGGCTTTATCCGTGCCACCAAGCCTTACCTGGAGGAGAGTGGGCAGGTCTCGTGGCAGCCCTTTTCGCGTTTTGTCGCGCTGCAAGATCGCGGCGCCGCCATTACCGGCCCTGGACGCGCGGATATCTATTGGGGGAGTGGACCACAACCAGAGGCCGGCCTGATGGCTCAACGCGGCGAACTGTATATTTTTCTCAAAAAGTCGTAGCGCCTCTACTCAGGGCGAACCAGATTTGTCACAATGCTCACACCCCTGCGGTAGGACAGACATTCATGACCTCTGAGGTAAAAATCTCCCATTCCGGCCTGCGGCATATTGCTCTGAATGTAGCGGATGTTGCCGCCTCAGTTGAGTTTTATACAACCCTGTTTGGGATGCGGGTCGTCTGGCAGCCCGATCCGGACAATGCCTACCTCTCCTCGGGTTGTGACAACCTGGCCTTGCATAAGGCGTCGTCCCGACGCGGTCGAGCGGGCCAACGCCTCGACCACGTCGGATTTATTGTTCCTCAAGGCGACGATGTTGATCGAGCCGCCACAATACTGGAGGCGCACGGCGTCCCTATTGTCAAACCAGCTCGGACCCATCGGGATGGCAGCCGTTCCCTGTACTGTGCCGACCCGGATGGCACGATCATCCAAATTCTGTATGAACCCACCCTCAGCCAACAGCGCGTCACATGAAGTGAAAAATCGCACACGTCTTTTGGCCGCCTGGGCAGTCCACGCCTATACGGCTTCGGGTGTGATCGCTGGATTTCTCTCCCTCCAGGCTATTTTCCTGAGCAAGCCTCGGCAGGCATTTGCCTGGATGTTAGTCGCGGTCCTCATTGATGCGACCGATGGCGTTCTGGCGAGAGCTGTTCAGGTGAAACGGATTCTGCCCTGGTTTGACGGCGCCAAGCTGGATGACATTGTTGACTATTTTACCTACGTCATTATTCCGGCTGTTTTTCTCTATCAGTTTCAGTTGCTGCCGGCTTCTGGAACACTGCTCTTCGTGGCAGCGTTGCTCCTTTCCAGCGCGTATGGTTTTTGTCAGGCCGAGGCCAAGACACAGGATTTCTTTTTTACCGGTTTCCCTTCCTACTGGAATATTCTGGCGTTCTATCTCTACGCAGGTGGTACGCCCGTGTGGCTGAACGGCAGCCTGGTCCTCCTCCTCGCCATAGGCGTCTTTATCCCTATTCGCTATATTTACCCGACGCGTACCGTTCGTCTGCGCATCTTGACAAATATGCTTGGTGCCATTTGGGTTGGCGTCCTTCTTCTCCTGCTATCCCAGCTCCCTCATGCCCAGCCTTGGCTCGTCATGGCCTCTCTCTACTATCCTCTCTACTACACCGCGCTCTCCTTCTATTTCCACTTCACCACCCCACCCCCTTCGTCAAAATCTCCGGTTCGGGCTTGACAGCCAGAAAATCAGACACATTTTTCTGATAGGGCGTACGAGAGGGCCAGAAATACATGGAGACGACAAAAGACCGCGAGGAAAGGGCATCGGCCCTCTTATACAAAGGCTATCAGGCCCAAAGACAAGGCGACCTGGGGGAGGCTATACGCTTCTATCAGGAGTCCATCCAACTGCATCCGACCGCAGAGGCGCATACTTCTCTGGGTTGGACGTATGGTTTTCTCCGTCGTTACGAAGACGCAATTGAAGAATGTCGCACTGCCATTGCCCTCAACCCTGAGTTTGGCAGTCCGTATAACGACATCGGTCTCTATCTCATGAGGATGGGCAAGCTGGACGATGCCGTCCCATGGTTAGAGCACGCAATAGAGGCGACCCACTATGACACGCCGCATTATCCGTTTCTGAACCTGGGCCGGATTGCTCTCGCAAAAGGAGACCTCCTCCAGGCAGCCCGAGAATTTGGGCGGGCGCTGGCGGTCGAGCCCCGTTCACTGACCGCTCGCCGAACCCTTGCCGCCCTTTCCGCTCAATTAAACTAAATAGAGAGGAAATCGTCCCCTCTCGCGCCGCTAGCGGAGTAGAGAATTGGGGCGGTTCAACATGAATGGCACGATATCAACCGCCGGTCTGCGGCGACGTCTTTCCGGAAAAGACAACAGGAGCGGCCCGAGGATGAGACCGCCCAGAAAACCACCGATATGGGCCCCCCAGGCAATAGAGGTCGAGGAAAAGAAAGCGGTTTCTCCAACAGCGTATACAGAGATAGCGCCGACTACATGAAAGACGATCCAGCCACCCAAGAAGAGGATCGTAGAAGCTCCTTCAAGAGGACGGGGAGCGGGATGCACGGGGGTGTCGGGCTCCTGGGTTGAGAAAAAAAACAGACAATAGACGCCGGCGACAGCTGCAATGGCTCCACTTGAACCTATCATTGGGGTCGAGGAAAACGGTGTCATCGCCGCCTGGGCTAATAGGGCAATAACGTTGCCACCCAGATACAGCACCAAGTACCGCACTGCCCCTAACCGCGCCTCTACGGCGTTCCCGAGAAAGAACAGGAAGAGAAGATTGCCAACCAGATGCAGCCCACCCCCATGCAGAAAAAGACAAGCGAAAAGCGCGGAAGAGACGGGGAATTGGCCCTGCGTCAGCGCCAGAGAGAATTGTGCGGGAATCCAGCCATAGGTCGTGAGGAAAGATTGGAATGCCGGGCCGAGTGTGAGCTCATAGGCAAAACAGCACAGCATCGCTCCCATGAGAACGTGGTTCGCCCACGGGAAACCTGCGCCCTGGCGCTCTTCTTCGAGGTAGTACACGCTCCTGATCCTAGCTCAGGTTTTCTCTCACCAGCGTATTCCACCACATCCTCCCACTGTTCCGTCCACTCGTCCCAACACGGTGAAGTAAGGTGTCTCTATAGCACCTTCAATAGAGGTATGATAGGGGGAGAAAAATCATTATGCCAATCTACGAATACTACTGCCGAGCGTGTAAAAGACAGCAAAGTCTCCTTTTTATGAAGCTCGGAGACGTCCAGAAATCTCCTCGGTGTCAATACTGCAATCAGCGCCGCCTCACCCGGCTACTCTCCGGTTTTGCCTATCATCAGGGTGAAGAGGCTCGACTCAAGAACCTGGACACCAGTGCCCCCAGAGACGAGACATTCTACCGCGACAACCGCAACGTGGGCCTGTGGGCAAAGAAACGGGCAAGAGAAATGGGCGTTGATCTTGGCCCGCAATTCGATGAGACGGTAGAAAAGGCCCGCAGTGGTAAAATTCTCGATGATCGCTAGCCTGTCTTGATCCTCTTGATTGTTAGGCTGACCAAACATGCTCCGTGCGGCACGCGATCAGTTCTGGCGAATTTGCCGGATCGTTAGTGGGATTGTTCTTCTGCTTGTGGGCCTCTTTCTCAGCCTGCCCGGCATTCCCGGTCCGGGCATTGTGTTAATCTTTGTCGGCTTTGGGATTCTGAGTCGAGATTTCGAGTGGGCCAAACGCTGGCACCTCCGTCTCAAAGACACGGCTCAGCAGATTATCAACCGCCGAAAAACGGCCAAGCGCCAGGAGCGGACATGATTAAGCTCTACGATTTTTCTCTGTCCCCGCGCGCGCGCAAGGTGCGGATCACCCTGGCGGCAAAGGGTCTGGAATATGAAAAAATCCCAATTGATATCACCAAGGGCGAGCAGAAAACGCCTGAATATCGGACAATCAATCCCTATGGGAAAGTCCCCGCGCTCCAGGACAACGGGACAACGGTCTATGAGTCCACCATTATCATGGAATACTTGAACGACACCTACCCGAGCCCGCCATTGCTGCCGGACGATGTCGGACAGCGGGCCCGGGCCCGCGTCCTTATGCATTATGCCGATAATCCGTATGAGCACGCCGTAGCAACCCTTGCCGCAGAGCTCCTGCTCAAACCCCTGCAGGGCGGTACCGCTGACCACGAGATCGTCTCACAAGCACATACGGCTCTGAACCTCTGCTTCGATCACCTCACAAACGAGCTTGGCAACAATGACTTCCTGCTTGGCTCGACGTTGACCCTGGCAGATATTCCGTACGTGTCGTGGGCCCTCCTGTTTCCCAGACTCAAAGTCGATATTCCACATCCTCGGCTTGAGGCGTGGATCAATCGACTCAAAGAGCAGCCGAGCGTGCAGGCGGCGGGCTAAGACCGGGGGTGAAACCAGACATAACGCTCCTTCATTCCCAATCCCTTCGAGGTATTATGTTTAGCGGCATTATTGAAACAACCGGAACCATCACGAAGATCGACCCCATTGCCGCAGGAGTTCGCCTCTGGCTGCGGACCAATCTCCCCCCCCAAGAGATCAGCCTGGGCGAGAGTATTTGCACCAATGGGGCCTGCTTAACCGTCACCGCAATTGAGGCAGATCGACTCAGCTTTGACGTTTCAGCGGAGTCTCTGCGACGCACGACTCTGGGAGAACTTCAAGTGGGCAATAGTGTGAATCTGGAACGCTCGCTCCGACTTGAGGACCGTCTGTCCGGCCATCTCGTCTGGGGTCATGTTGATGGAGTTGGACACGTCACATCCATTCAGCCGGAAGGCGATTCGTTTCTCTATACCTTTGCGATTCCTGCCGAACTCAGTCGCTACCTGGTGGAGAAAGGTTCGGTCGCAGTTGATGGGATCAGTCTAACGGTCTTTGATTGTCAGACCACAGCATTTACCTGTGCCATTATTCCTCACACCCACACGGTCACCACGCTGCATCAGCGCAAGCCTGGTGATCGGGTCAATATCGAAGGAGATATGCAGGGGAAATATATTGAGAAGTTCGTCCAGGACATGCTCGAAGGGATGTTGACCACACCCCTCCAATCCATTCGGGACGAAGTAGCCGCCCTCCGTAAGCAGATCGAACAAAAAGACGGCTAGGGTCGGAGCCTGCCTTTCTGCTCTATATTTGCCCCTTCCCCGCTCTGCTTGGGCAGAAGATATTTCCCATTCAGATTGCCCACGCTCTCCTGCTCGGATAAGAAGAGCGCTCAGGCATCAGAGGGGGAACTTATGGCCGATACCGCTGCCCGCACCATCGTCCAACACGCAAAAGACCAGCGCCGTTTTGTGTTGACCGAAAGAGAAGCCAAGGGCTTAGTCCAATCGGCCGGCATCCCTACCGTGCGAACGGAGTTGGCCCGAACCGCCGACGAGGCCATAGCCCTCGCCCGGGATATGGATTTCCCGGTTGCACTCAAGATCAGCTCAGCCGACGTCGTCCATAAAAGCGATATCGGCGGCGTGCAACTCAACCTCGCCACAGAAGCCGCCGTCCGCCACGCGTTTGACGACATCGTGACCGCCGTCCGTACGACACAGCCTGCCGCAGTCATCGAAGGCATCTCGGTTCAACCTATGGCCCGGCCGGGAGTTGAGGTCATTATCGGCCTGACATCCGATCCACAGTTTGGCCCGCTCATCATGTTCGGCCTGGGCGGGGTGCATGTCGAGGTGCTCAAAGATGTGGCCTTCCGGGTGGCTCCGCTCCGCCCACAGGACGCCGCTCGCATGATCCGTGAAATCGGCGGATTTCCGTTGCTCACCGGCCATCGCGGCCAAGCCGCCGTTGACCTGGCTGCCCTGGAGCAGGCTCTCCTTTCTTTGTCGGCCTTAGCCGAGGCTCAGCCGGATATCCAAGAACTCGATCTCAACCCCGTTTTTGCCTACGAGGACGGCTGTCTCGCCGTTGATGCCCACGTCGTCCTCCACGCTGAGGGGTCTCGCGCCTTACCCCGCCCGCTGTCAGACGAGACACGAGCGGCCTTGGCACGCACGTTTCACCCGCGGGCGGTGGCCGTGGTCGGCGATAAACGCGCCATGAATTATCTGTGGTTACGGAGCCAGAGTACCTTCGAGGGAAAAGTCTATTCCGTTCAGATCGACGAGCGAGAAATCCAGGGCATTACGGATTTAGGGGTTCCCAACTACCCGAGCCTGGAGTCGATTCCAGACGAGATCGACTACGTCATCACCGCGGTCCCCCGCCAAGTCGCGCCGCATATTGTCGCAGATTGTGCAGCGAAAAAGGTCGCCGGGGTGATGCTCTTCACCTCGGGCTTCTCCGAAGTCCGCGACGAAGAAGGACAGCGCTTGGAACAGAGAGTGACCAAAACCGCTCAGGAGGCCGGACTCGCTCTTATCGGTCCGAACTGCATGGGCATCTACCATCCAAAAATCGGCCTCCGCAATTATCCCGACCTGCCGGCTGGGGAACCGGGCTCAGTCGGTTTTATCGGCCAGAGTGGTACTCACACGATCACCTTTAGTATGGCAGCCGCCAGTCATGGACTGCGGATCAGTAAAGCAGTGAGCTTTGGGAACGCGACAGTCCTTGATGCCAGTGACTACCTCGACTATCTCGCGCACGACGACGAAACGGAAACTATCGGTATCTATCTTGAGGGCGTGCGAGAAGGGCGCCGCTTCTTTCGCTTGCTCCGCGAGGTCACACCCCGCAAACCGGTTGTTATCTGGAAGGGTGGCCAGACCGAGGCTGGCCAGCGGGCCACCTCGTCACACACCGGCTCACTCGCCGTCCCCGCTACCATATGGGCGTCCATGGTCCGTCAGGCCGGAGCCATCTCTGTGAGCAGTTTTGATGAATTGCTTGATGTCATCAAGCTGTTGCGGTTTACCAAGCCGGCAACCGGAGACGGAGTGGGGCTGATTGCCATGACGGGAGGTCCCTCGGTCAGTCTCACCGATGCCTTTGCCGCTGCCGGTCTGCGGGTTCCTCTGCTCAGCGAAGCCTCTTACGACGAACTGTCTTCGTTCTTTAACGTTATTGGTGGCAGCTTTCAGAATCCGCTCGATTCCGGTCATACGATCGGGATGGGCCAGCGGACCGATACCCTGGATCGATTGCTCTCCATCCTTGACCGTGACCCGCATATTGATGCGATTGTCATGGATACGGGGGCCGGCTTGGTGGCCGGGCAGTGGGAAGCCCGGCCGCAAACTCTGACAGCCCTGCTCGACACCCTGAGTCGCTTTGCCGCGCGTTCGGTCAAGCCCTTTTTTGTTGTGTTGCAACCGTTTGCCCAAGAAGCGAGCCTACTCCACGCCCGGGCGCAGTTTCATCAACGCGGTATCGCGACCGTAGCGACCCATGAGCGAGCTGCCGCCGCCCTCCGTCTCGTGACGGACTATCACCGCACCCACGCAGATTCCGTGTGACACCCGCTGTCCGCTCACCTCGAACCGCTTGATCCGGGCGAGATGGCGGCCCAGATCGATACCTCGCCCGGATCACTATACAGGTGTGCCGCCTCACCTGTGTCTGTAATTGACCTGCCCGAAATGATGCGATAGCAGTGTGGGGCTTACGGTGCGGGTCTGTTCTGTACCTGCTACTCGCCCGTTTTGGACATGATGCAAGGAGGAGACGATGACGTACATCATCACGAGACTATGCCGGGACTGTGTCGACACCGGCTGTGTGGCCGTTTGTCCGGTTGACTGCATTTATAAATATACCGGCGATGATACCGAAAAGTACCCGAACCAACTCTATATCCATCCGGACGAATGTATTGACTGCGGGGCGTGTGAGCCCGAATGCCCTTGGCAGGCCATTTTTGAGGAAGTTGCTGTACCCGACGTGTTTGAATCCGACACCCCGCTCAACTACGCAATGGTTGACGACGAAGCGGATTTTGAAGTTGCCGGGCATGAGAAAATAGACCATCCCACCGCGGATGAGATTGCCGAGAACAAGCAGAAGTGGGGCTGGGACGGCTGACGTCCGAGCACACAATAGTGAGAGCAAACAAAAGAGGGCAGCCATAATGGCTGCCCTCTTTACGCATATCCTTTTCGCCCAGCTCGGCTATGCACTCCGCTTTAACTCTTCTTCAACCAGGACCAACCGGTCATTCCCGAAGAACATGGAGTCGCCGTTGACATAGATCGTCGGTGTCCCGAATCCGCCGCGTTCGATCACCGCGTCCGTGTTGGCCCGAACCCGATCTTTATAGTCCTGACGTTTGATCTTGTCGAAGTACTCTTCTTCATCAAGGCCGACTGCTGCGACAATTTTCCGCAGCACCTCGTCCTGACTGATATCCTGATCCTCGCCCCAGTAGGTCTCAAACACCCGATAGCTATAGGGTAGAAACTTTCCAGGATGTTCGAGCGCGACAAGCGCACCGCGCAGCGCTTTAACCGAATTCACCGGAAAAACGGAGGGGGGCATGACAATTTTCAGGCCATAGTAGCGCGCCCAGTCGCTCATATCTTTTGCCATATAGTGTTGCTTGGCCGGCACCCCCTTTTCCCGGAACTCGTACACCGAAGGATTGACCGTATTGAACACCCCGCCCACCAGGAACGGACGCCACTGAAGGTCGGCATTGTATTTGCGGCACAGCCCATCGATCTTGGTAAACGCCAGATAGGTCCACGGGCTGGAGTAATCATAAAAAAATTCTACGGTGGCCATAGCATCCTCCCTGAATCGCACCGGTTAAGACAGCAGAAACGCGACTAATAGCTCGTTAAACGCATCGGCGTAGAAGAGATGAATATTATGTCTTCCATCCGGAAACACGTGTAAGCGCGATCCGGCAATCCCCTGCTGTAAGACATGGGCATGAAAGGGCGGGACCAGGGGATCTTTGCCCCCATGTATCAGAAAGGTGGGACAGGTAATCTGCGCCAGGCGATCCCGACACAAATTACCACCCGCTTTCAACAGCATCTGCTGGGCGTCACACCAACGAGCCCACAGATCTTGAAATTCATCGCCATACATCGCCTGCATCGGCGCGGCCGCGCGTGGAGACCAATCCGCGACGCGACGCGTTTTCTCGTAGGCATCAATATCATCCTGGGAAACATAGGCATTCCCGCCCCAGAGCGCCATCTTGGTTACCCGTTGCGGATAGGCCAAGGTCAGTAACAAACTCGTAATCGCGCCATCACTCCATCCACCCACGGCATAAGTCGAACAACCGAGCGTCTCCATCAGGGCCACGAAATCCGCGGCGTCTTGTTGATAAAAATCAGGCGGAAACGCGCGCGCGGGAGGACGGGATTTCCCATAGCCGCGTGGGTCAGGCGCAATAACCCGGATACCGCGCCGGGGGAGTGCTGCTAATTGTGGAGCAAAATCAGATTGTCCGGTTCCCAGCGCTCCGGGCAATAGGAGGAAGGGTTGCCCGTCCCCGCGGTCTTCATAATGGAGTCTGACTCCGCGTATGTCTGCGTATGGCATGCGTCCTCCGCACAGTAACGTTGCCCGCTGTGATACCATGCCCGTCAGCAAGAGAGAAGCCGGCCTTGCCCTTGCAGCCGCTCCCCATCTCTGACACAACCAACCCAGCAATATGCCCCGCAAGGCAGGAAACACATGAAAACCATTGGACTGACCGGCGGAATCGGCTCGGGTAAAAGTACGGTATCCAAGATATTAGCTACGCTTGGGGCTGATATTATTGACGCGGACATCGTCGGACACGAAATCTATCTGCCGGGCAAGGCCGCCTGGAAACAGGTCACCGAGGCCTTCGGACAGGAAATCGTCGCGCCAGACCAGACCATAGACCGCAAAAAACTGGGAGCTATTGTCTTCAGCAGTCCGGACGTGCTCGCCCGGCTCAATGCCATTGTCCACCCGATTATGTTCGAGGAAATCCGGCAGCGTATCCAGGCCAAGCGGGCCGAGGGCTTTACCGCGCCCATTGTGGTGGAGGCGGCGATCCTGATTGAGGCTAACTGGCTGCCCCTGGCAGACACGGTCTGGGTAGTAGAGGCCGACAAAGACACGGCCATTCGTCGTGTGGCCGCGCAACGCGGCATGTCCGCTGCGGACGCCGAAGCCCGGATTGCAAACCAGCTTTCAAACGCAGAGCGTCGCAAACACGCTCAGGTTGTCATCCACAATAACGGTTCACTCCAGGCCCTTGAGCAGCAAATCCAACAGGCCTGGGATCAACTCGGAGAATGAGTCGTCTACACGCGACCGGGCTTATCTTCGATGTGGATGGAACGCTCGCTCAGTCGGTCGAGTTCTTCTATGAGATCGCTTTGGAGGTCCTGGCCCTGGCCGGTATTCCCCCAGTTCCGCGCGACCGGGTGTATGAGTTGATGCGCCGCGGGGTTGAGAATCCGCTCGTCCAGCTCTTTCCCCCCGACTATCCCGACCCTGAAGACCGTATCAAGCACATCACCGACAGCCGTATGGACGAATGGCTGCGGCGCTATCATGAAGAGACGCAGGCTGTGCCGGGGAGCCTCGAACTCTTGCACCGTCTTCATCACCAGGGCTTTCAACTCGGCATCGCCACCTCGTCCGGCCGCGCTCTGCCCTTTCTTGATACCTGGGGTGTCCGCCATCTTTTTAGCGGCATCGTCGGCCGGGAAGACGTCACCCACCGGAAACCCCACCCGGAACCCGTTCTGAAGTGTCTGGCACATCTACAGCTCGCCCCTCACCAGGCGGTGTATATTGGCGACTCCCCCATTGATATCCAGGCCGGCAAGGCAGCCGAGGTTGCTACCGTCGGGGTCCTCACCGGCACCAGTACCGACGCGGTCATGCGGCAGGCGCAGGCGGATTATATCCTGCCGAGTATTGCTGAACTCCCCCGGCTGCTCACCATCTAGATATGTGATGCAACCTGCCGTGCAACGGGCAACCACAGGGGGTTGCCCCTATACAGTAAAACATCTTCGGACAACCGGCGCCCTCAGGCGTCCTCGTACTGCGGTTCGCGTTTCTCCAGAAAAGCGGCAATGCCCTCGCGCACGTCATTGGTCCGTGTGGTCAGAATCTGGTTCCGATCTTCCATCGCAATGGCCGCCTCCAGCGTTGGCGCGTCAACCGAGTAGCGCAGGCATTCTTTCGTCAGCCTTACCCCCAGAGGCGAGTTACGGAGAATATGGCGGGCCATCGCCTCGGCGGCCTGATCCAGTTCGGCGTCCGGCACCAGACGAGAGGCCAGCCCCGTTGCCAAAGCCCGTTGCGCGTCAATAAAGTCCCCGGTCAGTAAGAGCTCGGAAGCAACCGAAGCTCCGACCAGCCGGGGCAGAAAATAACTCACGCCCACATCACAGGCCGATAGCCCAATGCGGATGAAAGCCGCGTTCATCCGTGCGGATTCCCCAACAATGCGGATATCGCTCGCCAGGGCCAGGGCAAAACCACCCCCGGCGGCCGGACCGTGAACAGCGGCAATAAACGGTTGTGGGGCACGGTGAATTTTAATCGCCAGCTCGGCAATTCGGCGCTGGTCACGCAGGCCCTGGGCCACAGAATAGGTCCCGGTTGCTGCACTTGACTGTTTGAGATCAAGCCCGGCGCAAAAGCCGCGGCCCGCACCCCGCAGGATGACCACCCGGACGGTCTGATCCTGGTGCAGTTCGTCGAGCACCGTATGCAGCTCGTGAACCAGCAGACTATTCATGGCGTTCAGCGACGCCGGACGGTTCAGGACGAGCCATAAGAGGTCGGCATCCCGCCGTAGCTCCAGGGTTTCATAGCGTTCATTCATAGCTCCAGCCCCTTCCCTTAAATCAACGACCGAGATTGACAGCCGTCAACAGTAATACACGCCCCGGAAACCCACTGGGCACGCTCCGAAACTAAAAAGACCACGACGTCCGCCACTTCTTCCGGTTTTCCAAAACGCCCGACCGGTAGCTCGGCCTTGACAAAAGCGGCAATGCCCTCGGGGTTTTCTTTTTGTCGTTGTTCCCACGCTCCCCCAGGAAAGAGAATCGACCCCGGCGCAACGCTGTTGACGCGAATCCCCTTGGGAGCAAGCGTGCGGGCCATTTCTTTAGACAGGCTGATCATGGCCGCCTTTGCAGCATTATAGGTCATCGGTCCGCCCCACTCGCGGCCGTAGATCGAGGCAATATTAATCACACAGCCCGCCTGGCGTTCTTCCATGGCCGGAACGACCAGTTGGCACAGGTCCAGCGCGGAAAAGAAATTGAGGGCAAAACCGGCCTGCCAGTCTTGCCGGGAGGCATTGAGATTGCCACCCGGACGCGACCCGCCCACATTGTTGATGAGAATATCGATCCCGCCAAACTGTTGCTGCGTGGCTTCGACCCAGCGCCGGGCCTCGGTTTCCTGGGTCACGTCCAGCGCCGTGGCCAGCACTTCAACGCCCACTCCCCGGGCTTCTTGCGCGGTTGCCTCAAGCTGCTCTCGCCCCCGCGCGCACAAGCTCAGGCGACAACCTTCCGCGGCCAGCCCCAGGGCAATGGCACGCCCGATGCCCCGACTCGCTCCGCTAATCATTGCCACATTATTTGAGAGTCCAAGGTCCATACCGTCCTCCTTTTCTCTGCTCGACTCGGACTAAACATATCCCATTTCCAGGAAAAAGGCTGGGTCCGCCTCTCTTGCCAGACGGCAGGGTGTCCGCTTAGATGGGTCCGCTGTTGTACGTAGCCAAGGGGGCTCACTGTGCCAGACCATTTTCTTTTGGAAAAAGACGGGACCATTGCCACGCTCACCTTTAACCGACCGGAGAAACGTAATCCACTCAATGAAGACATTGCCCTGGAACTGGAGCGCCTGCAATACCAGATCCGCGACGACGCCGACATTCGCGTGGTCGTTTTTACCGGAACGGGCAATACGTTTTCAGCCGGCGCCGACCTCTCGCCCATCAGAGGCGTCAGCGATCGCCAGGAACGGCGCAAAATTTTCGCTCCGCTCGGCAAGCGCTGGACGCGCGCCATTGCCCGCACGCTCGATATGTTTGCCAACATGGAGCCGGTCGTGATTGCCGCCATCAACGGCTACGCGATTGGCGGTGGCTGGTCGCTGGCGCTGGCGTGTGATTTTCGGATAGCGGTCGAGGAAGCGGAGTTCTGGTTTCCCGAAGTGGACCTCGGCGTGCCGCTGAGTCCACCTTCAACCGCCCTGCTGGTCGCCAATGTGGGGCCGAATCGCGCTAAGGACATCATTCTCAACTGTCGGCACCTGAAGGCGGCCGAAGCCCTCCAACTCGGGCTGGTCAATCAGGTAGTCACCCAAGCAGAACTGCTGCCGACCGCCTACGCCCTGGCCCGCAGTCTGGCCGATAAAAACCCAACCGCAGTCATGGTCTCCAAGGCGACAGTCAACAGCCTGGCTCGCGGCAACCCCGTTCTGCGGCCCGACCTGCTGTTTACCAGAGAGTAAAATAGCCATCTTGTATTGAGAGGGAGGAACCCCCATGTCAGAAAAAGAACGCTGTCCGGAAATCCGGAACGAGATTCGTAAATTCTGTAGCCAGTATGGCGATGACTATTGGCGCAAGCTCGATAAGGAACATCGCTATCCCGAGCAGTTTGTGGATGAGCTGACCCAAGCCGGCTGGTTGGCGGCCTTAATCCCCGAACAATACGGGGGCTCGGGACTGACGGTGACAGAAGCCAGCGTGATTTTGGAAGAGATCAACCGCTCGGGCGGCAATGCCGCCGCCTGCCACGCTCAGATGTACATCATGGGCTCCCTGCTCCGGCACGGCAGCGATGAACAAAAACAGCGCTATTTACCCCGGATTGCGAGCGGAGAGATTCGACTCCAGGCCTTTGGCGTCACCGAGCCGGACGCCGGTTCCGATACGACGCATATTCGCACCACGGCCAAAAGGGACGGCGACTACTACATCGTCAACGGCGGTAAAATTTTCACCTCCCGAGTACAGCACTCCGATATGCTCCTGCTTCTGGCCCGGACCACGCCCTACGACGAAAGCCCCAAAAAAACACTGGGCATGAGTATCTTTCTGGTGGATTTGCGGGAGGCCGGAGACGCCGTCGAGGTGCGCCCGATTGACGCCATGATTAACCATGAAACCAACCAACTCTTTTTCCACGAACTCAAGGTCCCGGTCGAAAACCTGATTGGCGAAGAAGGCTCCGGCTTCTACTATATTCTCGATGGCATGAATGCCGAGCGTATCCTGGTCGCCTCCGAAGCCATTGGTGACGCCCGCTGGTTTATCAAGCGCGCCGTCCAGTACGGCAATGAACGCGAGATTTTTGGGCGACCTATCACCAAGAACCAGGGCATCCAGTTTCCGCTGGCCCAGGCGTATGCCCAGACTGAAGCCGCGGACCTCATGCGCTTTCGCGCCTCCGATTTATTTGATGCCGGGGAAGCGTGTGGTGCAGAGGCCAATATGGCGAAGCTTTTATGCTCGCAAGCCTCCTGGGCCGCGGCCAACGCGGCCATCGATACCCACGGTGGGTACGGCTTTGCCGCCGAGTACGACGTGGAGCGCAAGTTTCGCGAGAGCCGCTTGTTCTCAATCGCACCGATCTCAAACAATATGGTGCTCAATTTTATTGCTGAGCACGTGCTGGGTATGCCGCGATCGTATTAGGAGCCGACCATGAAAATCGACACGGCCCTGATGCCCTCAACCTTTGAGGTAGCGGCAAAGGTTGCTCGTGAGGCTGAAGAAATGGGTCTGGATGGGTTATGGAGTGCGGAGACCAGCCACGATCCGTTCTTTCCGCTCGTGGTCGCCGCCAGGGAAACGGAACGCATCCAGCTTGGCACCGGTGTTGCCATTGTGTTTCCCCGCAGTCCCATGGTGCTGGCAAATATCTGCTGGGATTTACAAGCCAACTCCGACGGGCGCTTCATGCTCGGGCTGGGCACCCAGGTCAAGGGACACAACCAGCGGCGCTTTAGTGTCAAATGGGAAGCCCCGGTGAAACGTTTGCGCGAAGTCGTCCTGTCGCTGCGGGCCATCTGGGACTGCTGGCAGAACGGCACCGCGCTCAATTTCGCAGGCGAGTTTTATCAATTCTCGCTGATGACGCCGTTCTTCAATCCCGGCCCGATCGAGCAGCCGCACATTCCCATTATTCTCTCCGGCTTGAATCCCTTGATCAGCCAGCTTGCCGGCGAGGTAGCCGACGGGTTTTTTGTCCATAATTTTCACACCCCGACTTATCTCAAGGAAACCGTACTACCCAATATCGAAAAGGGCCTGGCCAAAGCCGGCCGGCAGCGTGAGGACTTTACCCTGCAAACCGGGACATTTATTGCCAGCGGAACCACGCCTGATGAAGTCAGGAAAGCCGTCGGCGCGGTGCGTCAACAGGTCGCTTTTTATGCGTCAACACGGACCTATAAGGGCGTGCTCGACGCGCACGGCTGGGGAGAGACCTGCTTTCGGCTGAACGAAAAGGCCGCCAAGGGCGACTGGGACGGCATGGCCGCGGAAATTACCGGCGAAATGCTGGACGAAATCGCCGTCATCGGCCCCTATGACACTATCGCCACCAAACTGGCCACTCGGTATAGCGGACTCTTGGACCGTCTCATTGTGGGCTTTAGTGCCTCAGAGCGTCAGGACCCAGGACGCTATCGCGAATTCATTCAGGAAGTCAGGTTGCAGATGCAGACGTAAGAGAGGCAGGAACCCACCCCGGCCTGCGGCTACCCCTCCCGGGAGGGGATGGAATATCGTGTGAACTGAAACCAGGGGAAAAGGAGGGAAGCATGGGGGCACTGACTGACAAATACTGCATTGTCGGCGTAGGAGAAACGCCGCACATGCGTCCATCAAACCGCACGACCTTGTCCATGGCGTGCGAGGCGGTCAAAAAGGCGCTGGCCGACGCCGGCCTGGAGCCGCGCGATATTGATGGCATGACCAGCTATCAGGCCGGGGATTCAACCACCTCGAATCATGTTGCTACGTCGCTCGGCATGCGGCTCAACTATTCGGTCGATATTTTCGGGGGCGGGTCAAGTACCGAGGCGCTGATTGGCAATACGATCGGCCTGCTGGAAGCCGGCTATTGCAAGACCATGGTCATCTTTCGCTCCATGAACGGTCGCTCCGGACGACGCATGGGCGGACAGGCACCGAGCGGTCCGGTGCCGCCAACCCGGGCGGCCGAGGACAACCAGTTCATGATGCCCTGGGGCTGGACCTCGCCAGCCCAACGCTTCGGTATGTCCGCCATGCGCTATTTACGCGACACCGGCACAACCACCAAATCGTTTGCCGAGATTGCGGTGGCCCATCGCTATCACGCCAGCCTGAATCCCAAGGCGGTCATGCGCCATCCCATTACGATTGAGGATCACCAGAATTCACGCTGGGTGGTCAAACCCCTGCGCCTGCTCGACTGCTGCCTCGAAACCGATGTCTCGGCCTGTCTTATTGTCACGTCTCGCGAACGCGCCTATGACCTGCGTCAGCCGCCGGTTTTCATTATGGGCGGGACGGGACGGACCATGGCTCCCAACTCGGCCTGGAACTATTCGCGCCCGGAGATTCACTATGTCGCCGGGAATTACGGCCGCAACCGTCTGTTCGGTATGGCCGGAATCAGCCAAAAAGATGTGAACCTGATTTCGTGCTACGACGCCTTTACTTTCACCACCCTCATTCAGCTTGAAGCCTATGGTTTCTGCGGCAAAGGGGAGGCGGGGGAGTTTGTGAAAGGTGGCCGTTTGCAGATCGGCCACGAGTTGCCGTCCAACCTCTCCGGGGGGCATCT
>JAJDZM010000235.1 GCA_022824615.1 Candidatus Binatia bacterium
TGGATTGAGCGCTCCTTCAATCGGCTCAAACACTGTCGCCGCCTTGCCACCCGCTATGACCGCAAAACCGCCCACTTCCTCGCTTTCTTACATCTCGCCGCCTTCGCCCTTTGGCAGAACTAAATGTCGAGTCAGCCTAGACTATTGATATGGATGAACTCGACCGCACCTTCTACAGCGGTCGGGAGCCGTCGGTAAAGGTTCTCAAAGACTGGAGGCAGGCTCCTGATAAAGGTCGTAAACAGTATCGGTTTCTCTACGTGGCCGAGGTCGTCCTTGTATCGCTTCGCCAATGCCGCGGCCCGATGCAACGCAACCACCGTCTTGCCTGTGCCGGCGGCCCCCCGGACACGCGCGGGACCCGTGAAGCGTCGATCCACAAGGGCACGTTGAGCAGGATGGAGAAAGATCATCCAATCTTCGATCGGAGCCGACAGCAGGCGTTGGAACTCTTCTTGTGTAAGCAGCGAGGATAGCCCGCCCAGCGCTCCACGTTCGACGATGGCTTCACGAAATCGCTTGGCTTCCGCCTCCTCGTCAGAGATGAATTGGCGTTGGAACCACTCATCTAGTGATTGTTCCAGACAATCCATGACTTGATCCAACATGTCATTATCCATGTCGGGCCAGACATCATGTAGGGTGTCCTGAGTCGCATGTCGCAGCAGGTTGACTTGGTCCTTGTCAAATCCCGCTTTGAGGAGGTCGGGCGTGCCCCAGCGTGCAAGTATCGAGCGTTCACTGTCGAGAACCCGCTGCCCCGAGGTACGCCGACTCACAAGTGGAGAGCCGTCCAGGTCTACGGCATCCGATTTAGTAGCAATTAAGCCGGGTATTCCATCGTGAGGCGGACCGGATGTCCATGTCCATTGTTCAGCGAAGCGGTAGATTGCATCGTGATGGCCCGCCCGCAAGAAGATCGATGTGGGGCCTTCGCGGACCAGCAGCACGCGCAGTTCTCGTGAGGCTCGGATTGTCCACAGCCGCTTCTTGCCCGGATTGCCTTGGAGCTTCTCGAGATTCAGTCCCGGAGTATCGGGAGCTTGTAGATATTTCCCAATCGCATCGGTTACACGTTGCGAGGCACTTGGGGTGAGTTTATCACGTGAGGACGGGAATCCAGGATCGAACCCATACTTTTGGTCGAGTGCGCTTTGATTCATAGTTGAGCTGTGGACCGAACCCCGAAACCCACACTGGATTCAGTACTCACAGCAGTTTCACCAACGCGGCAACCACACCGATGGCCACGACCATCATCGAGCCGAGGCGGATCGTCAGCCGCAATTCCAACTCCTTCAGGTCCTGCTTGGTAGCCAGTTTTTCATCGATCAACGTTGCCTGCGAGCGGGCCAGCACCTCGGCCTGCGCTTCCGGCATCCCAGCCTGGGTCAGTTCTTTCACGAAGGTATGCGTGTCGAACACGATGGTCGCCATACTGATATCCCTACCCTGGTTTCAAGCACACCCGCGCCTGTCGGTCAATCAAAGCCCAGCCAACCGTGTCGGCGGGCTTTTTCGGTAGCTATCCCCCCACTCCCGCTTTCTCTGCTAAAGACGCATAACTCACCCCGTCACCATTGTCAGTATTCACCGGCAGGCCGGCTTCCCGCCAACCGGCGATGGCCTGGCCCTGTTGGTCTTGTCCTCCGCCAAAGCCGCCCATCATATTCGAGACCTGCGTATACCCGGCCTGTTCCATGATCTCGGCGGCGCGCTGCGAGCGACCGCCGGCCTGACAGCCGACGACGACAGTGGCCTCCTTGGGTATGACCGCTTCGATAACGGTTAAGAAGTGCGGGTTCGGGACTGGTCGACCGGCGGCTTGATCAAAAAAGACCACGGGAATATTGACGGCGCGCTCGGGGTGCCCAGCCTGGAATTCCGCCTCGGTTCGGACATCCAGGTAGACGACCGCAGTGTCATGACTCAGCGTCTGGTGCGCTTGGGGTGGGGTTATTTGTGCAATGGCCATAGGTGCAACCTCCCTTTTGTTGCTGCGGGTGGGTCTGATATGGAAATACCCGCGTACGAAGTCAGCATATTCATGGCCCCCTGGCAATCCGTCAAGCAGGGCAGGAACCAGAGAGCAAGAAACAAAGAAGAAAGAGGAGAACGCAATGGAAGAAGCCGTCTATTGGAGTCGTGAAGGCAGTATTGCAACCATTACCCTCAACCGTCCGGCCCAGTTTAACGTAATGAACAATGAACTCTCGGCCGGCCTGCGCAAAGCCCTGATGGAATGCTGGGATGACGACGAGGTGCGGGCGATGATTCTCACCGGGAATGGCAGGGCGTTTAGTGGTGGGGGCGATATCAAGTTCTTTGTCGGAGCGCTGGCACAGCAGAATATTATTCCGAGTCTGGAGAAAATGATGCCCGTTCTGCACGCGGCCATTGCCATGATTCGCGAAATTCCCAAACCCGTCATTGCCGCGCTCAACGGCGTGGCTGCCGGCGGCGGGTTCGGTTTGGCGCTCGCCTGCGATTTCCGCATTGCCTCACCTCAGGTCAATCTTGTCACCGCCTTTCTGGGCATCGGCGCAAGCCCGGACTCCAGCTCAACCTTTTTTCTGCCGCGTTACGTGGGACTGGCCAAGGCAACCGAAATGTTTTTGCGTAACAAGCTGGTTCCGGCCGAGGAGGCGCTGAACCTGGGGCTGCTGACCGCGGTGGTCGAGCCCGACCAAGTGATGGCCGAGGCGAGAAAACTGGCCGAAGAACTGGCCCAGGGTCCGACCGCCGCGTTTGGACGGACCAAACTGCTGCTCAATCAAAGCCTCGGCAGTTCGTTACAGGAACAACTGCACAGCGAGGCCCGCTCAATCACCCTGTCAATGGGAACGCCTGATTTCGCGGAGGGAATCACCGCCTTTGTCGAGAAACGCAAGGCCCGCTTCACGGGCAAGTAACGAAGCGGCGAATTGGTGGGTTTCGGACGATTCAGGAACCCACCCCACCCCTTCGACAAGCTCAGGAGATGCCAATTCACTTGGCCGGCGCCGAACGGCGACCGCCCCATGGTTCGGCTTCCCTCTTCTCTGAGATTTGTCCTTCACACATATCAATGCTATGTGAAAGAGACATCGAAAAGGCGACCCTTGGTCAGGAGAAAGATGAGATGCGAACGAGCCGGGCCACCTGTTGGGGGGGCTTGACAAGCCGCGTGGCAGCGATAGTCACTCTTTTTTCGAGCCGAGCCGAGCCCCTTGCCTGTGGGTGCTGATCCTGGCGCTGGGAGCGCTGGCACCCGCCGCCCTGTTCCCGCAAGCGGCGACGGCCAGCACCCCGCCTCCCGGTCCGTGCGAGGTCGGCTACGTTGCGCCCACCCCGACAACGGTTGCCGTGACCGCCGTCCCCATTGAGGTGACCTCCACCACCGATGACTATTTTGTGCTCTACGTTCAGATCGACCAATCCAACAACACAGCCATCAACGTTCCGGTCTCAGTGACGCGGGGTGAGGACGGGACCACGACTCTCACCGACAACCTCGAGCCGCTGAGCGCCGACCGCTACCACGTGGAGAAATACTCCGTGTCGCAGCCTGGAGACCTGGACGGAGATTGCGTTGACGACCTCACCGAGCTTGCGGATCTGGGCGCCTATAATCCGCTCAATTCTGGCAAGTATATCGACATGAAGCACGGCAGAGTCGCTATCGACTCCTACGAGACGTTCGTGGCCCTGTCCTATCAGGACGACTGGGACGAACGACAGCTTTTCGCACAGAAGCTGCCCAAACGGAAACGGAAGGGCGGAACGATCGTGAAGTTCTGGATTACGAAGGCCGATACCGACCAACCGGCCGTGTATTTCCAGCATACGAACAACTACCCCAGGCATAATGAATTCGCTTGGGCTATGGGATTCTCGCACGGAGGATTCGGGAAAAGCGCGGCTGGGTATCTGATTTACGAAGCGAATGCGGTCGCGCCCGACGGGACGCTTGGCGTCTATCGTTATCTGTGGGACCCGTATGACGTCAGGTGGCGGGATTTCCCGATGCTTGAGCGGTATCACGAGATTCTGGCGTCGGCGATGCCGGTCCTTGACAACAATCTGAGCTACTTTACGCATATTCAGGGACATATCGACTACTACAACGAGAACCAGGCCGAAATTGACGCTACCAGGGTCAACATCATGCTGCATCATCAACTGTTCCCGGACGTGGCCTTCATTCCGCTCAACCAGGCGGAGGGGTACGGTCGGTTGCGCCTGATGGAAGAGGGGGAACGTCCCGGCCTCCAGGACGTGGCCATCTACCGGGCACTGCCGAATGACCTGCCCCGGGTCGCCGGAACGATCACGACCGTGCCGCAGACGATGCTCTCCCACGTGAACCTGCGCGCCATCCAGAACCAGGTCCCCAACGCCTTCATCCGCGACGCGCTCAAAGACGACGCGATCACATCCCTGATCGGCAGCCACGTCTACTACGCCGTCACCGCCGACAGCTACACCATCAGCGCCGCTACCAAAGCCGAAGTCGACGCGCACTACGAACACCTACGACCCGCCAGCACCCAAACACTCCAACGCGACCTGAGCGTCACCGCGATCACTTCGCTGGCAAACGTGAACTTCGCTGACTGGACGGCCTTCGGCGTGAAGGCCGCCAACGTGGCCGAGCTCACCAAGCTGTCCCTGCCCGCCGGCACGACGCCCGTGGGGTTCGCAGTCCCTTTCTACTTCTATGACGAGTTCATGAAGCAAGCCACGGTCGAGAAAGAGACCATCCTGGGCAAGAAGAAAGCGCCGGACGAGGAGAAGATCACCCTGGCGGCAGGGACCACCCTTGCCGACGCGGTAACGCAGATGCTGGCGCACTCGCACTTCCAAACCGACTATGACATCCAGGAGGAGATGCTGGACGACCTGCGAAAGGCCATCAAGAAAGCGCCGACGCCCCAGTTCATCATCGACGCCCTGACGGCCATGCACGCCACGTACCCGGCCGGCCAGTCGCTACGCTACCGTTCCAGCACCAACAACGAAGACCTCCCATCCTTCAGCGGCGCCGGTCTCTACGACTCCAAGACCCAGGACCCGGACGAAACGGCCGACGACGGCATCGACAAGTCGATCAAAGGAGTGTGGGCGAGCCTGTGGAACTTCCGGGCGTTTCTGGAGCGAGACTTCCATCGGGTTGATCACACCACCGTCGCCATGGGCGTCCTGGTGCACCCCAACTACTCCGACGAACTCGTCAACGGCGTCGCCGTCAGCTATGACCCCATCACCTTCCAGGACAACATGTACTACGTCAACTCGCAGGTTGGCGAAGACCTGGTCACCAATCCCGTGGCGTTCTCCCAACCGGAGCAACTCCTCCTCGATGCCAACGGCGACGCGACGGTGCTGTCACATTCCAATCTCAGGACCTCAACCCGACCCCTCATGACTGAGGCGCAGATGCGACAACTGCGCAGCAATCTGCAAACCATTCATGATCGCTTCAAGACGCTCTACGCCGTCGAAGCAGGTGACGACTACGCGATCGAGATCGAGTTCAAGATCACCGCGGAGAACCAACTCGCCATCAAGCAGGCGCGTCCGTGGATCTTCGCTGACGCGCTAGACCTGACGAGACCAAGGGTGACCATAGCCTCTGTTTCAACCTAGGTGACCGAGGGAACTGCCCTGGAGTTCGTCGTTACTCGCAGAGGCGGAACTTCGTCAGATCCCATAACTATTGACCTGGAATGGAAAGAAACCGGCCAGATGCTGACCAGCGCCAGACCGGCGTCCGTGACGATACCGGGTAATGATACCAAGGCCACGGTGACCGTGCCGACTGAGGCGGACAGCACTGACGAGCACGACAGCGTCGTGACCGTCAGCATTGCCGACAACAGTAGTTACAACATCCGCAGTCCTGGTTCGGCATCGGCCACCGTGGCGGATGATGACCTGACGACCGTCGCAGTGCGTGCCGACGCCGGAACGGTGGCGGAGGGATCGCCAGCAGTGTTCACCTTCACGCGCCCCGGGCCCGTATTGGAGCAGCCGTTGACCGTGAGTATCACGGTCAACGAAACGAAGGATCGGCTCGCTGGCACCCCGCCCACCGAAGTCACGTTTGCTGCCAATAGCAACACCGCCTCCGCGTCGCTCGCGACCAAGGACGACTCAGTCATTACGGACAGCAGCGTCGTCACGGTCACGCTCGACCCGCGCAGCGACTACAAC
>JAJDZM010000168.1 GCA_022824615.1 Candidatus Binatia bacterium
CACTAAATGGGCGAGCCACCGCAGTCGGCTGGTGCTGGGTCTGGTCGCGGCGGCCCTGCTCGTCTTCGCTCCCAGCTTCGCCCTGGCCGCACCCTCATCGACCCTGCTCGAGTTCTGGAACGCGAGCGACGAGACCAATACCGAAGCCATCGATCACAGCGCCTGGCAGAACCTCCTGACCGCCTACCTCAGCTCCCATCCGTCGGGTGTCAACCGCTTCGACTATGCCGCGCTCAAGGCGAACGCAGAGGACGCTGCCAAGCTGGCCGACTATTTAACACATTTGCAGGCCCACGATCCGCGGACCTATGCCCGAGCCGAACAGAAAGCCTACTGGATCAATTTCTATAACGCGCTCACCGTACAAGTGGTCGTCAATGCCTATCCGGTGGATTCCATCCGCGACATCCACGAGAGTTGGGTCCCCTTATCCGGCCCCTGGGACGACGTTCATGCTCAGGTCGCCGGCCAGGAACTGACGCTCAACAATATCGAACACGGCATCCTGCGGCCCATCTGGCGCGACAACCGGATTCACTACGCAGTGAACTGCGCCAGCTACGGCTGCCCGAATCAGTCGCCAACGGTCTTTACCGCGGCCAACACCGAGGAACTGCTTGACGCTGGTGCGCGCGCCTATGTCAATCATCCGCGCGGAGTGGATTTCGTGGACGACGACTTCCTGGTGATTTCGAGCATCTATGACTGGTATGTGGAGGATTTCGGCAACAGCCAAGAGACCGTGTTTGCACACCTCATCCGGTACGCCGAGGCAGGACTCGCGGCCCGTCTCAAGGACTTTGCCGGGTCGGTGGACTACGAGTATGACTGGAATCTCAACCAGCCTTCATATGTGCATGAGTGATAGTCTATTTCCCAGGTCTGCCTGCGGCGTGATCATTGGTATCGGCCGCACAATCGGCTTCGGCTACAGATTGTAGGTCGGATTAGCGGAGCGTAATCCGACATCCCTGCTATGCACTACCGCCGCGCTTTTATCCCTGGGGCAACCTACTTTTTCACCGTTGTCACCGCCCACCGACGCCCCGTGTTTCGCAGCGCCTTGGCCCGTGACCTCCTGCACCAAGCGTTTCGGCACGTCGCCAAAAAACGGCCCTTTACCGTCAATGCTATGGTCGTCCTCCCGGATCATCTACATTGTCTGTGGACCCTACCGGCGGCGGATGCGGACTATCCGACGCGGTGGCGGCTGATTAAAACCTGGGTCACTCAACGCTCTAGGATCGGCTCCCCTCGCCCCATCATGCGGACGCTCTGGCAAGCGCGGTATTGGGAACATCTCATCCGGGATGACCAAGACTATCGCCAGCATGTGGAGTATATTCACTACAATCCGGTGAAACACGGCTACGTTCGCAAGCCGGTGGCGTGGCCGTATTCCAGTTTTCGGCAGCATGTGCGAGACGGACTGTATGAGGAAGACTGGGGGAGTACAGAGCCGGGATGGAACGGAGAGGTTGGACGCGAATAGGGGGGTGTCGGCTTACGCTTCGCTAAGCCGACCTACGGGACCGTTGCCATCGTCTCGACCTCTTTTCTCGATGGTATTCCCTGTAATCAACACATTTCCAGCAGGGTTCGGAAAACCGGGAACTACTTCGCGCGCGGCTCCGGCAAGGGAATCCCGCCCGTATATTCCGCTTCCGTTGATGCGGAGACGGGTTGCCTGCCGTTGACGTGACTCACAACCTGTGTTTGTCCTTGCCGCGCCCGGACCCAGGCGGCAAAGGTTGGCGGCTGAGGGGGGTCGAAGCCGGTCTCTTGTTTGCAGCGCGCTTTCAGTTCGGCAATGTCGCCACCGAAATCGAATAACTCGGCTGGACCGCGTTGCCGCGCCAGCTCGGCACGGAGTACGGTTGTGGCCGGCTCATCCACACTCAGGTCGTCCCGCAGGACCACGCCGTAGCGTTTGGCTCCTTCCCGCGTCACCAGCCCCCGGTCCACATCGGTTGCGACTGTATGGGCTGGCCGCTCCAGCGGATTGCCCCAGCCGCCGCCGCCCCAGGTCTTGAACAGCAGCTTGTCTCCAACCTCAACCCGCACCCGGTCACATTTAGACGGCAGCAGCTCACGCCGTCCGTCCGTGCGTTCTATGATTTTCGTACTCCGACCGCCCGGCAGGCCGCCCCGCACCCCCCAGGGATAGGTCAGCCAGCGGTCGTCGTGTATGGAAACCACACCGGGAGCCAGGAAGCGGTAGCCCACATTCATGGCGTTGCCGCCCCGGTGCAGGCCCGGACCGCCGCTGTCCGGGATGGTCTCATAACACTCGATCCGCACCGGGAAATAGCTTTCGATAAACTCGTTCGGGACGTTCATGAACTTCGGCCATAAGGAGTGACCGTCCGGCCCGTCGCCGCCCGGCTTGCCGGGAATACCACCAAAGCCGATCTGGAAGAGCAGGAACCAGTCCCCATCTTTATCGTAGCCCGAATACATCAGATGCGGGCTGTCCGAGAAGCCGGCTGCGCACATATAGTCGGGGTTGGACTGGCCCAACAGACCGCTCAACACGTCAAAGATGCGGGCCAGGGCGTGGGTACGACTCGACAGGGCCGCGGGCTTGAGCGGCTTGAGCAAACAGCCTTCGGGAATACGGACATCAACCAGGTCAAAAAACCCGTCGTTAAGCAGAATCTGGGGATCGAAGAAATTGATCATGAACTGGCCGCAGAACATCCGGAACATCTGCTCGCTCAGGAGAAAATTGATCGCGCCGACCGACTGCGGGTCGGTATCGCCGAAGTCAAAAACGATCCGCTCGCCCTCACGCCACAGGCTACAGGCTATTTTGTACGGCCCCATGCCCATGCCGTCATCGCAGATATAGTCCTCGAAGTAGCGCTTCTCTTCGGTGATGGTCTCGCTGATGAGCTTCTGCATGGCGCGCCGGTTGCGGTCGAGGAGGTCGTGCAGGGCAGAGACATACACCGCTTCGCCAAACCGCTCAGCCATTTCAACACAGCGGCTGGCGGCCATCCGACACGCCGCCACAATGGAATGAAAGTCGCCCCGGTTCCACTCGGGAATACGACAGTTATGCAGGATGACGCGCAGGATTTCTTCCTGGAGTACGCCTTTGCTGAAAATTTTGACCGGCGGGATGCAGATCCCCTCCTCAAATATCTGTTCGGAATCGGTCGGGATGCTGCCCGGCACCTTGCCGCCAATATCGGCCATATGCCCGAACATGGCCGACCAGTTGATCAGCCGGCCATTCTTGAATACGGGCATGCACACCAGCCAGTCGTTGGCGTGGCTGATGGCGCCGTCACACTCATAGGGGTCCGAGGTCAGGAAGATATCGCCCTCCTCAATCGTTCCGTCATACCGCTCGGTAAAGCCGTGTACGGGCGAGCCGAACTGTCCGGCCAGCAGTTTGCCGTCCCGGCTGGTAATGACCGGAAAGCCGTCGCGCTGGTCGCGGATGATGGGCGACATGGCGGTCCGAAACAACAGGGCGTCCATCTGTTCCCGCGCGGCCACCAGGCCGTTTTCAATCAGGTCGAGCGTAATCGGATCGACCGGAACGCGCGGGAGAGGAGTATGCGCTTGCGGATTGGTCTCAATAATCGTAGCCGGCATCGTCTCTGCTCCTTCTCTTGGCTTGTCCCCTCCGACGTTCAGGCCTCCGGGGTGATCAGGATATTGCCATACGCATCAACCCGACCGATATGGCCGGACAGAATCAAGCTGGTCGAATCCATTTCCATGACAATGGCCGGACCGCGAATAACGTCCTGGGCACATAACCGTGCCCGGTCGTAGACCACGGCTGGCCGGTCCGTATTGTTGAGAAACACCGGCTGTTCCCCCATTGCCGCGCGGGCCGGATTGCCGTCCCCCGGCTCTGCGCGATAGGGCGTCACCGTGGTGGCCGTGCCTTGCACAACGGCCCGGATATTGACCAGTTCGCGGCCGGAGTTGAGCGCAAAGGTGTACAACTGCTCGTGCAGGCGGTCAAACCGTTCCCCAACTGCCGCCAAACCCCCGTGCTGCAACTCCTGCCGTCCCAACTCCAGGGTGAGCAGCGTGCCCTGGCCGTGGTAGCGGACATCAACCTCAAAGCTGGTCGTCTGGTCTGCACGCGGCACGTTTTCAGCGTCAAGGGCACGGGCCGCAGCTTGAGCCAGCTCGTCGCATACCGTAATCACATCGGCCGTCTCAAGCTGCGAAAACGGGCGCAGCAGCGTGCGGGAGGTTTCGTTGCGCAGCCGTGTGGTGGCGTCCCCATAGGCGCACAGCACGCCCGGTCCCCTGGGAATAATCACCGGCCAGGCCCCGAGCAGCCTGGCCAGGGCGTTGGCGTGCAAAGGGCCTGCTCCGCCAAAGGCGGTCAGCGCGTAGTCGCGCGGATCAATACCCTGCTGGACCGAGATCAGCCGCAGGGCGCTGAACATTTTTTCATTCACAATATCAACAATGCCGGCCGCGGCCTGTTTGACCGACATGCCCAGGCCGCGCGCGACTGTCCCAACGGCCTGCTCGGCCGCGGTGAGATCAAGAACCATTTCTCCACCCAGCCGGGTTGCCGCCGGCAGATAGCCAAGCACGAGATTGGCGTCCGTTACGGTGGGCTCATCACCGCCTTTACCGTAGCAGGCCGGGCCGGGGTCGGCGCCGGCGCTATGCGGACCGACCCGCAGCGCCGCGGTCAGCTCCGGTACGTGGGCAATCGAGCCACCACCCGCCCCTACCGAGCGCACATCAACCGAGGACGCCCGGACCGTCACGTCTCCGACCGTGGTCTCACGCCGAAGCTGGGCCTTGCCCTCTTGAACCAGGGCCACATCGGTCGAGGTGCCGCCCATATCAAACGTCAGCAGGTTCTGATATCCGGCCTGACCGGCCACCCAGATGGCTCCCGAGACTCCGCCGGCGGGTCCGCTCATCAACAAGTTGACGGGATAGTGGCCGGCAGCCTGGGCCGAGGCCAGCCCACCGTCCGAGCGCAGGATGTGGAGCTTGGGATCCCGCATGGTTTGGGCCAGTTCGGTCCTGATGTTGCGCACATAGGTTTCAACCACGGGCCGGACGTAGGAATTCGCCACCGTGGTAATAGTCCGCTCATACTCCTGCATTTCCGGAATGACTTCGGACGACAGAGAAACCGGCAGGCCGGGCAGCTCTTCCGCCGCCAGCGCACGCAGGCGTTGTTCGTGCGTGCCGTTGGCATAGGCGTTGATAAGAGAAATGGTCAGGGCTTCGATCTGCCGGGCGCGCAGGCTGCGCAGGGCCTGACGGGCCTGGGCTTCGTCCAGGGGGTCCACGATCTCACCCGTGGCGCTGATACGTTCGGACACCTCAACCGTACATTCCAGCGCAGCCAGGGGTTCGCTTTTGTTATACAACACCCAGCCGCTCAACGCGCCAGGCACAAAGGAGCGCGCAATCTGTAACACTTGGCGGTAGCCCTGGGTTGTCACCAGGCCAACCCGGGCACCGCTGCCGGTTAGGATCGCATTGGTCGCAACGGTGGTGCCGTGCAGCACATGAGCGATATCGCGAGCATTCGCCCCGGCCCGTTCGCACACCAGCGTAATCCCGTTGAGCACGCCCACAGACGGGTCGGCCGGTGTTGACAGTACCTTGGCCGTGACGGCACTGCCGCGTTCTTCGTCAATCAGCAGGCAGTCGGTAAACGTACCGCCCACGTCAACACCAAGACGGTAGGACATCATATGCTTGTAAAATCTTTCCCCCACGCTGGCAAGACATTTGTCCGAGACATCTGTTCTGGAGCACGGGCAACCACAGGGGGTTGCCCCTACAGTTTTCATTCCTTTGTGAGGCTATGCCCTTCGACTCGGATCAGGACAGGCTCAGCACGAACGGCCCTTCCGTTCACCCTGAGCGTAGCGCAAGCGAAGTCGAAGGGCCTGCCCCGTACTTGATATAGGAGTTCCGCGCCTCTTTCGATGCCGCCGGGAACCGGTTAAGTAACAGCCCATGCGGCAGGAATTGACGATCTACTCCATCTCCATCGGGCTGGCCCTGGCCGTGATCATGGGCGCGGCAAACGTCTATCTGGGTCTCAAGGTCGGTATGACAGTGTCGGCCTCCATTCCGGCCGCGGTGGTCTCCCTGCTGCTCTTGCGCGTTCTGCTGGGCAGACAGTCGGTGCTTGAAGCCAACCAGGCCCAGACTGCGGCGTCCGCGGGCGAGTCTCTGGCCGCCGGCATTATTTTTACCATGCCGGCTCTGGTCCTGGTCGGCGTCTGGCACGAGTTCGATATGGTCTTGACCACGCTGGTTGCCCTGGCCGGCGGCCTGCTGGGGATTGTACTCATGATCCCGATGCGCAAGGTGTTTGTCACCGCCGACACCCTGCCCTTTCCCGAAGGCGTGGCGTGTGCCGCAGTGCTGCGGACCGGTCAACAGGCCGGTGATCAGGATGCCCGCCAGGTCATCCAGGGAGCCCTGTTCGGCTTTGTATTCAAGGCGCTGGTGAGTTTTGTCGGGGTACTCAAGGGAACGCTCGAAGGGGCCTGGCTGGTGGGCAAGAGCGTGGTCTATCTGGGCAGCGATCTGTCCGTCGCCCTCTTGGGTGTGGGCATGATAGTCCGGCTGAATATCGCGGCCCTCGTCTTTCTGGGAGGCGGGCTGGGTTGGCTGCTGACCCTGCCCATTTTGAGTGCGGGCATCGCCAGCCCCGAAAATCCGGTTGAGCGCGCCTACGCGGTGTGGTCACAGCAGGTGCGCTATATCGGGGTCGGTGCCATGGTCGTGGGCGGCGTAGTGACCATTGGGCAGGTATGGAGCGGCTTGGGTGAAGCCGTCCGGGCGCTGCTGCCGGCTGCCCGGACAGAGGCTCAGGACGTGTCTCAGGATATGCCGCTCGCCTGGATCAGCGCCCTGACGCTGGGCTGCCTGGTCCTCACCGGCAGTGTGTACTTTCTGTTTACCGGACGGCTGGATGTGACCCTGACAGCCACCGCGATCATGTTTGTCATGGCGCTCTTTTTTACCGCGGTGGCCAGTTATATCGTCGGCCTGGTTGGTAACTCCAACAGCCCGGTCTCGGGTATGACCATCACGACCGTACTGGCCACCGGACTGATGCTCGTCCTGTTTGGCTTTACGGGCACGACCGGCATGCTGGCCATCCTGGGTGTGGCCGCGGTGGTGTGCTGTACGGCCTGCACGGCCGGTGATGTATGCAACGACCTCAAGACCGGGCAGTTGGTCGGCGCCTCGCCCCGCCGCCAGCAGATCATGCAGGTCGGCGGCGTGGCCGTGGCCGCGCTGATTATGGCGCCCGTCCTGCAACTGCTCCATGATTACACGCCCGGCGGCATTGGCGGCAAGGAGCTCGCCGCTCCCCAGGCGCAACTGTTTGCCAGTCTGGCGCGCGGTTTTTTCGGTGGCGGTCAGCTCCCGTGGCATCTGGTCGGAACCGGCGCTGTGATCGGTCTCGTCCTGGTTGGGGTGGACCGGCTGCTCGCCCGACGGGGGGTGGCTTTCCGGCTCTACCTCATGCCGGTTGCGGTCGGCATGTATCTGCCGTTCGGGCTGAGCGTTCCGATTTTTCTGGGCGGCCTGCTGTCCGCCCTCCTGCACCGCAAGCGGTCCACCACCTCGGAAACCGCCGCCTCTCAGCCCGGCGTGTTGCTGGCCTCGGGGGCCATTGCCGGCGAGGCCCTGACCGGCGTGGGCATTGCATTGGCCGCCAGCCTGGGATTCAGTCGCCTCGGGCTTGGCCTGCCGGACGGACTGCAAACCGGGCTGAGTTTTGTGGCCGTACTGGTCGCGCTGCTGTTTTTCTATCAACGCAGTCGGTGACAGACCGCGGCCCCAAGACCTTCTCCTGGGGCCGGTTTCGTGCTTGAATACCCGCATGGTCTCGTCCCAGCCGACGCTGGCCCAACTGCTCGCAGTGCTCGGCGAGTATCTCACGCTCGACGACACCGACTGCCTCAGCCTGCCGCCCGCGGCCTACCGGTCGTCCGAGCTGTACGCCCTGGAGATTGAGAAAATTTTCAAGCACGCCTGGATGTGTGTCGGGCGTGCGGAATATATCCCCAATCCCGGCGACTATTACGCCTTTGATGTCCTGGGTGACATGCTCATCATTGTGCGCGGTGACGACGGCCAGATCCGGGCGTTATCAAACATTTGCCGGCACCGTTTCATGCCGCTGGTGCAGGACTCGGGCAGCACGCGCCGTTTCGTCTGTCCCTATCATGCCTGGACGTATGCGACCGATGGCCACCTGCTGTCCGCGCCACATATGGAAGGCGCGGGTCGCTTCGACCGCGAGCAGTGCAGCCTGCCGCGCTACCGGCTCGAAGAATGGTTCGGCTTCCTGTTTGTCAATCTGAATGAAGACGCACCCCCACTCGCCGCCCAAATGCGAACCCTCGAAGGCTATATCGCCAACTATCGCGTGGCCGAGCAAAAAGAGATTTTTCATTACGAATCCGTCTGGGACGGCAACTGGAAGCTCTCGGCCGAGAACTCGATGGAGTACTACCATCACATGGGGTTGCACAGCGACACGGTGCAGGACGCTATGCCGGGCCAGAATTCGTATACTCCGCCGCCGCCCGCGGATTTATCCTTCACCCATATGCGCTGCCGCATGAATGAGGCGTTCAAATCCGGTGGCCATACCATGACACCCAGAGGACGCCTGGACACCTTCACCGAAGAAGACCTCACCACCGGGTATATGGTCTATATCTGGCCGACATTTACCATGGCGATGCGGCCCAACGGTAACAACTGGTTGAGCTTCCACCCGCAGGCACCCGAGCGCACCGGAATTCTGGGCGGCTACCTGGCGTCGCCGGACCTGCTTGAAGTCGCCCCGGATATCGGTGAGCGGCGCCGTGATATCATGGAGTGCGTCAACGAACAGGACAAGCTGGCGACCACCGAACTCGCCAAGGCAATGCATTCGAGCAAGGCGGCGCGCGGGCCGCTGAGTCCGTTCGAGCAGACCATTGCCCAGTTCTACCGCTGGCTCGCCCGGGAACTCGTCGGCCAGCCAGGAGCCGCCTGATTCGAGGCCGGTGCCTCAACTCTGCTCATAGGCATACGCGGCCCGCAGCAGCACGTCGTCTTCAAAGTGCCGGCCGACCAGTTGCAGGCCGATCGGCAGCCCCTCGTGCTCGCCGCAGGGAACAGTGAGCGCCGGATGGCCCGTCGCGTTGAACGACCCGGTATTGTGGATCATGTTGGCAAAAATCGACAGAAACTCGTACGGCGAGAGTTCCTCTTCGGGCATGGGCGGCGCGGTAAACGGGATCGTCGGCATAAGCAGCACATCGACGTCCTCAAATATCCGTTCGTAGGCGGCCCGCAGTGCGCGGGTGAGGTTCTGCGCCTTGGCATAGTAGTGCATACCGTAGCGCTGGTAGGTATATTCGCCGAGCAGCAGCACGAGCTTCAGGCCCAGCGGCAGATCGTTTGCGCGCGCCTTGATGGCCCGGTGCATGAAGTTCACATGATCCAGGGCGTAGTGGCCCGACCAGCCGTGTCCCCAGCCATCCTGCTTATTGGTCTCGTTCCCACCCTGAATCATGAGCGGCCACAGAATCGCGTTGCCGTCCAGGTGCATCGGAACCGAAACATCAGCCAGCGTCGCCCCGACACGCTCCAGCACCCGCGCGGCCTCGCGCACGGCCGCGTCCACCTCGGGCATGGATTGGGCATGGCCGAAACCCTGGGTGAGAACGCCTATCCGCAGGCCGTCGACACCCTCTTCGAGGTGGGCGATGTAGTCCTTGACCTGGACGTCTTTCTGACGCGGGTCCAGGCCGTCCGCACCGGCCACGGCCTGCAAGGCCAGGGCGCAGTCGCGCACCGTCTTCGTCATCGGTCCGGTATGATCGACCGTAGGATCGAGGCCGGCCAGCCCGGTATGCGGAATCAGACCAAAGGTCGGTTTGAGGCCCACGATACCGCACCAGGCCGCCGGGATGCGAATCGAGCCGCCCTGGTCGCCACCCATGGTGATATCCGCGTCGCCGTTGGCGACCACAACCGCGCTCCCGTTTGACGACCCGCCGGCACAGTGGCGACCCGTGGCCGGCCCGGACGGATTGATGGGCTGCGGGCCGGGGTAGATGCTGAGCCCGATTGCGTCGAAACAGTGTGAGCCGTTCACCACCTTGCCGATGATCTCGGCGCCGGCGTCGAGCAGGCGGGTGACAATCGTCGCGTCTTCGGCCGGCACATAGCCTTCCATGATGCTGGAACTGTTCATCATGGGAATGCCTGCAACGCGCACATGATCCTTCAGCCCCACCGTCTTACCGGCCAGCGGGCCGTCGGGCGCACCGGGGATGGAACACCGCCACGCCCAGCCGTTGTCCCGGTTGTCCTCGGTCGCTGGCCGCGCTCCGAAATCTCGCCGCGGATACTTGACCGGAACGGTGGGGGCGACCAGTTCGTCAAGGCGGCGATAGGCCGGTAGCATCTCACGGATATACTGCGAGAAGCCGTCAACCTCTTCGTCATGCACGTCAAAACCAAAACGCCGACCGGCGTCGCGCAAATCCTGAGGAGTGGGCATACGCACAGGCATAATCAGCCTCCTTCTTTGTTTTAGCACATATAATAAAACGTAGTTGTATTTATACAGCCCAAAGGAAAACAGAGAGAAGGGCGGACTCTGAATTGAGGAAAATCAATAACTTATCAGACCATTTCTACACCATAGGGGGAGTCTCCGGCCAAAAGTCAATAAAGTCAATAATTTATCAGACCATTTCTGAGAAACATATCTATATATGCAGTAAAATCAAATACTTATCGAGCCATTCATCTCCATCCCCTTCCAAAACGGGTACTACAAAAAGGCCTCTACCCCGGTCCCTTCGGCTCTGCTCAGGACCGGCTGCCGAGGGGGAGCAACATATCCCCTCCTCGGAGGGGTGCCGCGTGGCGGCGGGGTGGGTTTTCTCTAGTCCCACATCTCTCCTCATCACCACGATATAGCATAATCCACCCCACAACTCTGCACCCCCATATTTGAGAGAAGTGAACTTGACTCATACATGCCGATTGCTACCTTGCGTGTCCCCATCAGTCGGTATTTTTATCAAGAGAGGGAAGGTATATGCCCCGCAACGACCAAGTCACCCGTCAGTGGTTCTTGATGCAGCAATTGGAGCAGTCACACGGGGCAACCTTGCAAGAGTTAGCCGCGTCCCTGCCTGAAGATTTTTCCTGTCACCCCCGCACTATTCGGCGCGACCTTGAAGCCCTGGAGGCCGCGCATATTCCCCTCGTCACCGAGCGCCGCAACGGGCGGACGCGCTGGCGACTGATGGACGGCTATCGTCACGTCCTGCCCCTGGCACTCTCTCCAACCGAACTCATGGCCCTGGTCTTCAGCCGGGATTTGCTGAAACCCCTGGAAGGAACAGAGATCAAGGCATCCCTCGACTCAGCCCTGAACAAGGCTGCCGCAGCACTGCCAGCAGAAGGAACCCGCTATCTTGAGCAACTCCGAAGTCACTTTTCCGTTGGGCTGGGTGCTCATAAGACTTACCACCAGCATAAACAGACCGTAGACCAGCTTTATCGGGCCATTAACCAGACCCGCACCGTGCAGATGCGCTACTACACCGCCTCGCGTGACAGAACCGGGCGGCGCGAGGTTGATCCCTATCACCTGTGGTACACGGACGGCGGGCTGTATCTGATCGGGCACTGTCACCTGCGTCAGGAAGTGCGTATGTTTGCGGTTGACCGCATTCGGGCCTTAGCGCTGACCAACCGCCCCTGCCAGATGCCGCTCGACTTCGACCTGGACGCCTACGTGAAAGACGCCCTGGTTGTCATGCGCGGGACGCCGATTGAGGTCGAACTGCTGTTCGACAAACCCACAAGCGCCTGGGTCAAAGGCCGTCAGTGGCACCCCAGCCAGAAAACAACAGAACGCAAAGATGGACGCCTGGTCATGTCGATTCGGGCTGCGGACACCCGCGAGTTGGTCGGCTGGGTGTTGCACTTCGGCAGCGGGGTGCGGGTCATCAGCCCGGCACCGTTCCGGGATAAAGTCCACGCAGAAGCCCGAAAAATTTGTGAGCAAGTGTGACCCCGGATGTCACTCCGGTGTGCTGGCACGCGTTCAGGGTCGCAGGAGTTTATCACAAGGTATCCAGGAGCGTCTTCATTTCCTGAAGGATGAGCGATAGAGGAGGCTCCGAACAGGGTGTATGACTATCCGGCTCCTCAATAGGATGCCGGTGCCAGCCGCCTAAATTGTCATAGCCAAAGACACGACGGCTTTTGTAAATCAGGGAGAAATCGGTACGGTCGTTGTGAGGATTGTAAAAAATATCGATAAAGACTTCCCGGCTGAGCTCAATGCGCAGCTTCAGGCGATATTTCCCTTTTGCTGTCACAGACACAACCGACTCGGGAAAAAGCGCTACGACATCTCGCCGAACCTGGATTTCAAATCGGTCAAGTTTCTGTTCCGCGTCCACTGATTATGACTCGGAGCGGCCAAGTTCTTGCGCAGCTTCCAACAGGTCGGTTTGCTCCATATGCCGGGCTTCCCACTCCATGAAGTCGCGTTCGATTTCATGGGAGCGACGTTGCGGAATTTTGCCAGCTTGCCACGCTTGGCTAAATTCGGCGAAAGTCAGGCCATATCTGGTCTCAAAGCTCCTCACCGCTTCATTACACTTGCGAATCTGCGACTCCAGGCAGTCTCGTGTCACATTTTCGAGCTTCGCTTCGAGGTTGTCCCCTGGCGCAAACGCCTCAAGGACACGAACGAGTCTGTCGCTTACCGTAACGACTGACATAGCAACTCCTTTTTCCAGTCTGAGCCTAGCCCTGGAACTTAATCGGGTCAAGGAAAACGAGCGGCCTCTTTGCCTTGACACCAAAGCACCGCTTGCTACCCTCCTCCGTTCGGTTTCGGACGAGCTTTTGGCGAGAAAGCAAAGAAGTCCGAAAAATTTCTGAGCAGGTGTGACCCCGGATGTCACTCCAGTGTGTTAAGCCTATCCTTCATATCCCCTCTCCCCCTGGGAGAGGGCTAGGGTGAGGGAGAAAGGAACGCAGCGTATGCCTTCAATTGATTTAGCGTTTCGCCTGACCGGACCAGCCGTTCCGGTGGACCACGGCTATGCGTTGTATGCCGCGCTAAGCCGGATTCTGCCGGACATCCACACGGCAAAAGATATCGGCGTACAACCCATTCGGGGCGTCTACAGTGGAAACGGCGTTCTCCACCTAGCGGATTTCTCGCGCCTGATACTGCGCCTCCCAGACGAGCAGATTCAGGCGTATCTGAAGCTGGCCGGGAAAAGACTGACGGTAGATGACCATCCGCTCAGCGTGGGTGTACCGGAAGTCCGCACGTTGCGCCCGGTCGTCCGTCTCCGCGCCCGGCTGGTGACAATCAAGGGTTTTCTCAAAGAGGAAGAATTTCTCGCAGCCGCCAAGCGCCAACTGGAACAGCTTGGCATCAGCGGCCAAGCCCATATCGGTACGCGCCGCACTTTTCGAGTGAGAGACAAGCAGGTCGTTGGCTTTGAAATGGGCGTGTCTCAACTCACCGCCGAAGAATCTCTGACGTTGCAAGAGCGAGGGCTCGGCGGACGGCGGAAAATGGGCTGTGGGGTGTTCGTGCCAGGGGGAGAACGTTCTGAATGACGGCTTTTAAGAGGCTACTCGCGAAGAGTAGCAAAACTCCAGACGCACCACGCGGGGCCGAGACTTTATCCGGTCATACGGCAAATGTCATGGCTGCGGCACAGACATTGTTGGATGAAACCGCAGATATTCAGTTATCTGCTGTCTGTCTACCTGGAACAATGTGGAAGGAGCGCTTTTGTCAAGCCGTTCTGTTTGCCGCTTTTTGTCATGACTTGGGTAAGGCGAACGATCAGTTTCAGAACATGGTGAGGCAGGAAAGAAAGCAGAAACAGGCAATTCGCCACGAAGCTCTCTCGCTCCTCATTATTCAGGAAACCCCCTTGAAGGAATGGCTATCTGCGACCCTGGAAGAGCCTGAAGACCTGCCTTTCTTGCTCTGGGCTGCTGCCGGCCATCATCGGAAGTTTCCACCCGACGAACCAGCCGCAGGAACGGGAATCCGGTTGTCACTTTTTCTCGAACATGGCGACTTTCAGCGCACTCTCTCCGTTGGGAAGAAGTGGCTTGGGCTCAATGATTCACCAGCTTTGACGAATCTTACTTGGCGACTTATCGGACCAACTACCCCGTATCAACTTTTGATACGGGCGAAAAGGAAAGCCGCCGCATTTTGGGCTTCTTGCAACGATGAGAAGCGCCGCTTCCTTGCCGCTGTGAAAGCATGTCTCATTGCGGCTGATGTCGCTGGGTCAGCGTTGCCTAAAGAGGGGGAGAAGATTTCAGGCTGGATACGGAAAGCTCTGGACCAAAAACCCACACCAAGCCAGCTACAAAAAATTGTTGATGAACGTTTGAAAGGAATACCTCTCAGACCGTTCCAAGAAGCACTTGGAAAAACAACGACACGGGTTGTCCTTGCTCAAGCCGGGTGTGGTAGCGGGAAGACACTCGGAGCGTATGTCTGGGCGGCCCGAAGGGCTCCCGGAAAGCGTCTTTTCTTTTCATACCCGACAACAGGAACCGCCACAGAGGGTTTCCGCGACTACTTGATCGACCCGACATTGAACACCCAGCTCGTTCACAGCCGAGCGGCTGTGGACTTGGAATTGCTTGGAGTCGATGACGAAGGAGATCAGGTGAATCCCCTCGACGCGCTTGAGGCATGGTCTACCTCCATTACCAGTTGCACGGTGGACACCGTGCTTGGCTTGACACAGAACCAACGCAGGGGGCTATATGCCTGGCCGGCGTTCGTCAATGCGGCGTTCGTTTTCGATGAAATCCATGCCTATGATGAGCGCTTATTTTCCAGCCTACTCCGTTTCCTCTTGAACTGTCGCGGCGTGCCATGCCTCTTGATGACAGCCAGCCTGCCACAATCGCGTTTCGATGCCCTCAAGGAGATACTTTCCTCAATCGGTGAATCTCTGGAAATCATTTCTGGCCCGACAGACCTGGAAACGCTTCCTCGTTACCAAAGACTCATCAGTGACAATCCGTGGGGGGTCGTAGAGCAGAGTTTCCGAGACAACGAGAAAATCTTGTGGGTTGCTAATACGGTGGGCCGTGCTCTGAGCCTTGCTGATGAGGCTTCTGGACGGGGTTTTCAACCACTCGTGTACCATAGCCGTTTTCGATACGAAGACCGTGTTCGGCAGCATGGCCGAATTATTGCCGCCTTTGACGAAAACAAAAAAGAGCCGGTACTTGCTATCGCCACGCAAGTGGCAGAGATGAGCCTGGACCTTTCTGCCGATCTATTGGTGACGGATTTAGCGCCGGTTCCGTCGCTCATACAGCGCTTAGGGCGTCTCAACCGACGCTCAACGCCAAAGAATTCGAAAACTCCGAAACCCTTTCTCATAATCGAACCTGACACCACCGCCCCGTATAAAAGCCAAGAAGAACCGGACCCCTTTGCCACCTCTCGTCTATGGCTAGAACACCTCGGAATGGGCTCTATCTCTCAAAGCGACTTGGCTCAGACGTGGAGCGCATTAGATGAGGGGGGACAACAAAGACCACTGGACAGTGCTTGGATAGACGGTGGGTTTGAAACAACTCCACGTCACCTCAGAGAAAGTGTCCCAGGGTTGACCGTCCTACTCCAGGAAGACGCGACCGCAGTGGAGCGCGGAGAAATAGACCCCGTCCGGCTCCGCATTCCGATGACCAAACCGAACGGCCTTGACTGGAAGAAATGGCCCCAAGTGGCCTTTGCTAAGGTGCCACCACCCGAATATATCAACTACGACCCTGAAAGGGGCGCCAGATGGAATCGTTGACATGTGATCTTTTTGCACCAGGAATGACCCCTCTTCATAGGGCTGGATTGGGAGGATTAGTCAGTACCCTGCGATGGATCGAAAAGAGCCTGCCAGATGCAGAGCGTCCGCCTGGGAAGTGGACTATTGATGAACGCTCGGTGACTTTCGGTTGGGAAGAATCGGGAGCTAAGCCGTTCCTTGATCGGCTGTTCAGTCTTGCCTTTCAGATACGAGAGGGGCTTATCTATCTTCCCGGACAGTATGGAGAACTCGCCCCACCCCTCGAAGTACGAGCGGCTTTGCACGATGGACTGTTGTCAAGTTTTTATGGCCACGGGAAATCAAGAGGAAGGGAGAAGAAAATTGAGGAAAGAACATATGAAATTGACGAACACGTCATTTCTGTCTCTTACTTCCCGGTATCTTGGTACAGCCCTCAGAGAGACGGCAGTAGTGATGTCATGAGAAGTTTGAAGAAACCCGTGGAAGTGAAACGTCACCTGTACCCTGGAGCAATGCAACGGCACGCTGCACATCCCCAGTCTTTGGCAAAACAAGAGACTCGTCTTGTTTTACCTCTTTGGTTTGCGCCAGTAGGGACAATTTCGCTGAAGACGCGGGGGAAGGATGGGAAAAGGAATGCCTGCGCTCTGCTGATACCCGATCTGCAAACATTGTCGGGAGTTGAGTATGAAATACAGGGGCTTATCCCTGAGACCGCACGCGCTTGTCAAGTTGACAGTGTGGCGGACGCAGCGCTTCAAGCGAAACTTCGGCTACGCATGAGAAACATGCTCAACCCGGAGAAAATTGCCGCCATTCGTTGCATCCTCTTTTATCGAGAAGTGTGGAACACGAAAATGACAGCGCCTTCCACGGTGTTGGAGGTGAAAAATGCGGCAACGGATATAGCGCTTGACCAGTTTGAGACGGCAATGGCCGCCCTCCCTCCTCCAGCACCACGACCGAACAAGGAAGGAGAGTATTTCTGGCCTAAGAGCTACATCCGACCATTTATTGCGGAGAATCTTGCCTTGGGTCGTCCCTGGTATGCCGGATTTTCTCATATCATGACCGCTCAAGACTCTAGTTCGCATACTCCAATCCGCAACCATTTATATACCGAAAGGAAAGGACTCTCTGTCATGACCGAAGAAATTCAGTGGGACCACCCTGGAGAAGAAGTAATCGTCCGAGCCGTACATGAGGCTATGCGATGTCGGTATGGACGCATTGCAGCCGAGAATGCAGGGAAACAAGCTGCAATGAAGAACCGTATGACTCGCGAGTATGAGCGCCAACGCCTTGCTTTCGTTGGAGCGAAGACCGCTGACGCACTCAGACATGCGCTCGCCGACCTGTGGAGCCGGGCGGGTTCCAATAGTGTGTTACGGGAATCCTGGCCGCATATCTTGCCGCTGTTGAGCAATACAAAGTGGCAACTCACGCGCGATTTAGCCCTAATTGCGCTGGCGAGTTACCAGGGGAAGGAACAGGAAAACATTAATTTGACCGAGACCGAAGAAGACGGAGAAACGGAGGAATAATGATGAGTCAACATCTCTTTGCCGCCATTGTCACCCATCACGGAACCGCTGCGAACAACCGTGGGGAAAGTGATGGAAACATCACCACTCTTCAGAAGCTGCTCTGGCAGGGGCAAGTCCATACGACGGTGAGCGCGGAAGCTGTACGCTTCGCCCTTCGCCGCCGCCTAGCGGATGTCGAGGAGACGAACAGACGCTGGGATGAGGATAAGCGGACGAACACTTGGCAAGATCATCAATTCAAAGGTTGGGAAAAAGCCGATGGCAAGTCCTTCATTGATGATGATCTGTTGGGCTACATGACCGCCGAAGCGGCAAAAGAAGAAGGAAAGGCGGGCAGTGCGAATGTCCGGCGGGCTGTCCTTGAAGTGACGCGAGCGATTTCTTTATTACCTTGGGCGGGTGATGTGACGTTTAATGCGGCCAGCCCTGGGGCTACTCCAAGCGCGGCAAAGAAAGGCAATAATCCGGTTCCCTACGGCACGGAACTACACGCAACCCGTTATCAATACGGGATTGCACTAACGTCCGAACGACTCCGCAAGAAAGACCGGGCAAAAGCTGCCATTACCGCTTTATGCGAACTCGCAGAGGTCGCCGGAAATCATGGCCGCTTTCTCTTCGATTTCTCGCCCGAGAGCGTTATTTTCCGCCTAACTGATGATCCTGCGCCGCGCCTCCTCTACATTTTTGAACAAGACGGCCAAACAATTGATGCTCCCGCTTTACGGGACCGTGTTGAGGCCGAAGATATAAACGCTTCGGAACTCGTCATCGGAGGTGGCTTCGCTACGACAGAGACGGCGAAACAACTGGATGAAATGGGGGCAACCGTCTTTCCGGGAGTGCGGAAGGCTGCCCAAAAAGTAATTGAGAACCTCAGGGGCTGAGGGCATGATTGGGGTCTACGTCACTGTTCCCGTCGCGTGTTTTCGTAAGGGCTTGGCCCGCGAATATCTGGAGACAGAGCCGCTGCCGCCTCCCTCTACGTGTTATGGATTTCTCCTCTCTCTGGTGGGCGAGACAGATCGTTATCGACATATTGGTTGTCGAATTGCCCCGGTCCTGGTCGAAGAGCCGCAAAAAAGCACGGTACTCCGAACAGTATGGAGGACGAAGAGCAAAAAGCTTCGCATGGGAGACGGCAATAACCGGACCCCAGCTCAACAGGAACTCCTTACCGGGGTGCAACTCGTCCTATGGTTGGACTCAGTAGACGAAAAGGCAGCAGGACCCTCTTTAGAGCAGAGGGTTGAGAGTGCCTTAACTCGTCCGGCAATGCTTGAGCGGTTTGGGGGTCTTTCTCTTGGTGAGAGCACCCATCTTGTTGATGAAGTGAAGCGTTTTCCGGGGAATGCCGAGCAAACGGGATCAATTTTTGTCCGTGCAGACCGTGGGCGGCTTACGCTTCCAGTTTGGGTAGATCATGTTGGTTCAGAAGGCACCCGTTATGTGACTGGAGATTTGCTAACCGTACCGCTCACCCCTCCTGATGGAACGAGGCTCCCCCGCATCGAACCTCCTGAACAAACGAGCCGTCCGAAGAAGGGCAAGAGAAGACTGGGAAAAGAATGAATGACGCACTTGCCCCTCCCTTTAGAAGAGGCAATCACGAGAGCAATTTCATCAGCGCCACAACGGCAGTGACGATCCCGACCGACATGGCCCACAGGTGCTTGTAGAGGGATTCGAGTTTATCCATGACACGCAATTCAAGGTCCTGGAGGTCCGCCTTCATTTCCGCCCGCAACTCCTGGAGATCAGCCTTGGTGGCAATATTTCCGCCGACCGCGTCACCGACCGTGGAAATCACAGCTTCGGCTTGGTCATCATCAAAGCCAGCCGACCGAAGCGCCTTGGCCGCCTTGAGGGTGTCGAAAGCGAGTGAGGCCATGAGCAGAATGATGGGCGTTCTGTCGGTCTCTGTCAAGGGAAAAGCGGACAGTGTCCGCTTGCATGAAAGTGGATAGGCGATGTCAACCGATGCTCTCACCGCCCCCACCCTCCGCGTCATGGCGCTGCACGCCCTGGCCTACTGCGAACGTCTGTTCTACCTGGAAGAGGTCGAAGAAATCCGGGTGGCCGACGCCGCAGTGTATGCAGGCCGCCGGCTGCATGAAGAACTGGCGGCTGATGAAGGCGAGCTGGTCAGCCTGGTCCTGGAGAGCGACACGCTCGGTATTCGCGGTAAGGCCGATTGTCTGCGCCGGCGAGACGGTCGGCTGATTCCGTATGAACACAAACGTGGCCGTTCGGCCAAGGGTGACGATGGCCCACGGGCATGGCCGAGCGACCGGCTTCAGGTCTGCGCCTATACGCTGCTATTGGAAGAGCATACCGGCACCGCCATTGAAGAGGCGCGTATTCGGTATCACGCGAATAACACCACCGTGCGCGTTGCGGTGGATGAAACGGCTCGTGCAAATGTTCGGGCTGCGATTGCCCGCGCCCGAGCACTCAGCCGGTCGGTCGAACGCCCACCGGTGACGGATAATGACCGGCTGTGTCTGCGCTGCTCCCTGGCTCCGGTATGTCTGCCCGAGGAAGAGCGGCTGGCAAAAGATGAGGAGTGGGAGCCGGTCCGGCTGTTTCCCCAGGATCGTGAACGCCAGACCGTTCATGTGACGACGCATGGTGCGCGAGTTGGAAAATCCGGCGAAACCCTGACGGTAACGGACACTGCCGGGCAGAAGCAGGCATTCCCGATTCGTGAGGTGGGCGAGGTTATCATCCACGGCTACGCCCAGGTCAGTACGCAGGCGATTCATCTGTGCGCTTCCCAGGAAGTCGGGGTGCATTGGTTTACCGGAGGAGGGCGCTACGTGAGTGGTCTGGTCTCCGGCGCGAGTCCGGTACAGCGGCGTATCCGTCAGTTCGAGGCGCTACGCGAGCCCGGATTGCTCTTCCGCTTGGCCCGGCGCTTGGTGATTGCCCGAGCGTCCAGCCAACTCGGTTTTTTGCTGCGCGCATCCCGTGGCAAGGACAGAAAGGCTCTCGGTATTGAGAGTGCTATACAAGGGCTTCGGAATGCGCTTCGGGCGGCCAGTTATGCCGAAGGAGTGGATGCTTTGCGCGGTCATGAAGGAGATGCCGGACGACATTATTTCTCGGGCTTTCCCGGCTTATTACGAGACGACTTGGATGCGCGGTTACGTTTCGGCGGCAGGAATCGCCGTCCGCCTCGGGACCGGATCAACGCACTGCTGAGCTTTGGCTACGCGCTGCTCTACCGTGATGTATTGCAGTCCATTATGAGTGTCGGACTGGAACCGGCCTTTGGATTTTTTCATCGTCCGCGTTCGGCGGCCCATCCGCTGGCTTTGGATTTGATGGAACTGTTTCGCGTCCCACTATGGGACATGCCCTTGGTTGCGTCGGTTAATCGCCTGCAATGGGATGTGGAAGAGGATTTTACCCAGGCGGGCAAACAAGTCTGGTTGAGCGATACGGGTCGAAAGAAAGCCATTGAGGTGTACGAACGGCGGAAAGAGGACCGCTGGAAACATCCGGTGACAAAGTATTCGTTATCCTACGCGCGCTTGATTGAGTTAGAGGCCCGTTTGTTGGAGAAGGAATGGGCTGGGGAGCCGGGCTTGTTTGCGCGTATGCGTCTGCGTTGAAAGGTTGAGTATGGCAGAAGGACGGCTCTGGTATCTGGTGTGTTACGATATTCGTGATGCCAAGCGGTGGCGACGGTGCTTCACCCTGCTCAAGGGATACGGGGAGAGTTTACAGTATTCGGTGTTTCGCTGCCGCCTGACCAAACGACAACTGGAGCGTATGCGCTGGGAGTTGGAAAAGGAGTTGGCCGCCGAAGACAGCCTGATGATTGTGGGTCTGTGCAACTCCTGCACCTCAAAGCTGGTAGCCCGTAACACTAAGGTTAAGTGGGAGAAAGAAGAGCCGCGTTTTTCTGTCGTCTAAATTTTTTTGGAACACGAAGCATTCATGCACCTGCGGATGTTCGGAGCTATCAGGCCGATAAAATAGCTAACCGCTCGTATTCGTTAGAGGAAATGCTGATTCAAGGGGAAGGAGATTCGTGAAGCAGAAGAAAGGATAGTGTTATTCAAGGGTTGGAGGCGAAGAGAGATGAACGCAAAAGCATTGTGTGGCACACTACACACAGGCAAAGAGGTTCCTTGTATTCATCACAAAAAAACCAAAGAAAAACAGATACTTATTCATGGGTGGGGTGACGAACTATCAGATGCCGTAAGGCGTTGAGCATA
>JAJDZM010000144.1 GCA_022824615.1 Candidatus Binatia bacterium
AAAGAACGATTCGTTCCCAGTTCGAAGCGTGTGAGGAGCGCCGGCCGGAATCATCAGGACATCACCGGCTTTGATGTCCTGCTCTTTGCCGGACACTTTAGCGGTCGCACAGCCTTCGACGACATAAATGATCTGGTCGCCCTTGTGGGTATTCTCCGTGTCGTTGCTATAGCCAGCCGGTAGCGTGAAGGCGACCGTCTGGCTCAAGTCGGTCTCCTGGAGCTTGGCAACCTCACTTCCCCGGTGGTCAAAAACATTGGCCACATCAAGCCCGCCCGTCGCGCCGTTGCCCCCAAGTTCCTGCATCTGTTCGGCAAAGAGTTCGTCCGAGATCAGCCCTTGCCGATACGCCTTGAGGATTTGTTTGACCTCAAAATCTTTATTCGCCATGTGTGACTCCCTTCCTTTGGTGTGTTGTTCAATCGTCCTTCTGGCCATAGCGCCGGACCGGCCGAAAAGCAAGACGCTCTCTTTCCTCGATTAAACATCTTGCAGAAAAGAGGGGAGGGAGCATATGGTTTGGAGATTCCAGGCTGCGCGGGGAATATCGATATATGCAATACACCACTCTCGGACGAACTGGTCTCAATGTCAGTGTGGCCGGCCTGGGATGCGGCGGCCACAGCCGACTGGGACAGAAAACCGGCAGAACCGAGCAAGAATCTATTCAGGTCGTTCGCCAAGCATTGGATTTGGGAATCAACCTGATTGACACTGCCGAAGCCTATGGGACTGAGAGCATTGTGGGGAAGGCGATACAGGATGTCGCCCGGGACCAGCTCGTCATTTCTACGAAAAAGCTGTGTCCGGACCGTGAGAGTGACGACCCAAGCGGTGAACTTCGGCGTGGAGTTGAACACAGCCTCAAGCGCTTACAGACCGACTATGTAGATGTCTTTTACCTGCACGGCGTACGGGCTGGGCAATATCAATACGCCCGCGACACGCTCTTACCTGGACTGCTACAGATGCAAGAGCAGGGCAAGGTGCGCTTTGTCGGTGTGACCGAAGCCTTTATTCCCGACCCGCAGCACTCGATGGCCGAGCGGGCGCTTCAGGATGACTGCTGGGATGTGATGATGATAGGGTTTAATTTTTTGAACCAATCCGCCCGCCAGCGAGTGTTCCCCCAAACGCAGGCCAAGAACATTGGGACCATGGGCATGTTCGCCGTGCGGAACGCGCTCAGCCGACCGGCTCACCTGAAAAAAATTCTGACCGAACTCAGAAACAAAAACCAGATCGATCCTGCCCTGTGCGAGATGCCGGACGTACTCGGCTTTCTGACTGACATGGGGAAGGCCGAGACCATCCCCGAGGCAGCCTACCGCTACTGCCGGTATGAGCCTGGGCTGGACAGCGTCCTGACCGGTACCGGTAGTGTCGAGCATCTCAAAGAGAATGTAGCCGCGCTGCTCAAAGCACCGCTGCCGTTGGCAGACTGTGAGCGGCTGGCTGCGCTGTTCGGGCAGGTCGATAGCGTGTCGGGAAATTAAGGAGGCCCCTATGAGCGAGACCACAAGCGAGTCCACCCTGACGGTTGAAAGAGATGTGGCCGTTCCCATGCGGGACGGCACATTGCTGCGCGCCGATGTCTATCGTCCGGCAACGGGCAGGCATCCGGTTATCTTGCAACGGACTCCGTACGACAAAGGGCTGACGACGATTGCCATGCTCATGCTCGATGTTATTCGGACCGCCAGTGCGGGCTATGCCGTTGTCATCCAGGACTCGCGTGGCCGTTATGCCTCGGACGGCGAGTTTTACACCTTTCGGGATGATATAGCCGACGGCTATGACACGGTTGAATGGTGTGGCGTACAGCCGTGGTCAGACGGCAACGTGGGCATGTATGGTGCGTCCTACGTTGGTGCCACCCAATGGTTGGCCGCGTTGAGCAGGCCGCCCCATTTGAAGGCCATCTTCCCGCTGATTACGGCGTCCGATTATCACGAAGGCTGGACGTATCAGGGCGGAGCCTTTGCGCTGGGGTTTAATGCGAGCTGGACCATGACCGGCCTGGCGCCCGATACGGCCATGCGGCTGGCGAAAGACCGGCCCGAGCTGCGGGACGACGTCGGACAGCTCCTGTCCGGGATCGACGATATGTGTGATGCTTTTCGTCACCTGCCGCTCAAAGATTTTCCGTTCTTTCACCAGTCTGCGTCCTATTTTTACGACTGGGTGGCCCACCCTGATGACGACGACTACTGGGCGCAGTTCAACATCGAAAACCGGCATGACACGATTCCCGTTCCGGCCTGTAACGTCGGCGGCTGGTACGACATCTTCCTGGGTGGCACGATTCGTAATTATCTGGGCATGCGTGAGCGCGGCGCTACGCCGGAAGCCCGCGACGGTCAAAAGCTCATCATCGGCCCGTGGCACCATGCGCTGCCGCTGAACAACGTTGTTGGCGAGGCAAATTTCGGGCTCTCAACGACGCAACTGGCCGCAGGCCTGGACGGGCTGCACCTGCGCTGGTTTGACCACTGGCTCAAAGGCAAAGCGAACGGCCTGTTGGAAGAGCCGCCGGTGCGTATTTTCGTCATGGGCGAGAATGTGTGGCGGAACGAGAACGAATGGCCGCTGGCTCGGACGCAGTACACACCATACTATTTGCACAGCACCGGCAAGGCGAACGGCCTGCACGGTGACGGTAGCCTGAGCCCCGAGGCTCCACGCAGCGAACCGGCGGACGTCTTCGTCTCCGACCCGCGTCACCCCGTTCCGACCAAAGGCGGCGGGTTATGCTGCTGGCCGGCGGCCGTTCCCGGCGGGGCGTTCGACCAGCGTTCCGTGGAAGAGCGGGAAGACGTGCTGGTGTATACCACCCCCGTCCTTGAGCAGGATGTCGAGGTCACCGGACCCGTCACGGTGACCCTGTATGCAGCGACCAGCGCGGTTGATACGGATTTTACGGCTAAGCTGGTGGACGTGCATCCCGGAGGATACGCGCAGAATCTGACAGATGGGATCATCCGTGGTCGCTATCGGACCTCGAAGGCCCAGGCCACGCTCCTCCAGTCCGGTGAGGTCTACGAGTTTACGATAGATGTGTGGGCAACCAGCAATGTCTTCAAGGCCGGGCACTGCATCCGGCTTGAAATTGCCAGCTCAAACTTTCCGCGTTTTGACCGCAACCCGCAAACCGGCGAGACCAGCGGTGAGGCCAGTCGCTTAGAGCCGGCCCTCCAGCGCGTCTTTCATGATGAGGCCCATCCCTCGCATGTGGTGCTGCCGATTATCCCCCGCTGAGGGGTGTGCTGGTTGAAGGGAGGCGGACAGTGAAAAGGCGGGTTATAGAAACGGCTTGACCGCCTTTTCACGTCAGATGTTTCACTCGCTCCCGCCGGCCACCGGCGGGAAGATGCTGACCTGGTCGCCGTCCGCAAGCGCCTGATCGAACTCCCGGGTTTGCTCGCC
>JAJDZM010000232.1 GCA_022824615.1 Candidatus Binatia bacterium
CAAGCTGGACGTCGCCGGTTCAAGTCCGGTCGCCCGCTTTTCCGCCCCAATAAGTAAATATGCCAACCTCCGCGTTGGAGGACGCATTTCCTCGTTTTCTCAGGTGAGCGGTGATGCGGACAGTCAGATGCCCGGTGTGCCGTAAGGAAACGGCCTGGCAGGACAATGTCTACCGTCCTTTTTGTTCGGAGCGCTGCCGGACGCTGGACCGTGGCGCGTGGGTGAGCGAGACCTATCACATTCCCGGTGAGCCGGCCGACCCGGTACCCGCAGAGAACGACGCACCCGAGCCGTATAAGGTTTGAGCCCTTCGCGTGTCAGGCATGGCGATTCATCCAACAGCCGTTATTTCCCCGCAGGCCGACATTGACCCTGGCGTTGATATTGGTCCCTATGTGGTGATTGACGGCGCCGTCCGGGTCGGACGCGGAACGCGGATTCTGGCCCACGCCGTCCTGACCGGCTGGACGGAAATCGGCGAAGACAATGAAATCCATATGGGCGCGGTCATCGGCCACGTTCCGCAAGACGTGTCGTACGCGGGCGCAAAAAGTTTTCTCAGGATCGGTCACCGCAACATCATCCGGGAGCACAGTCAAATTCACCGCGGGACCCAGGCCGAGAGCGCAACCGTTATCGGCAACGATAATTATCTGATGCAGCACGCCCATGTCGCGCATAATTGCCGCTTGGGCAATCAGACGATCATTGCCGGCGGGGCGCTCCTGGCCGGTTATGTCGAAGTCGCGGACCGAGCCTTTGTATCGGGCAACTGTGTGGTGCATCAGTTTGTCAGGATCGGGACCTTGGCCCTGCTGCGGGGACTGTCCCGGACCAGTCGGGATGTCCCGCCCTTTTGTATTATGGACGGCACCCATACCGTGCGCGGCTTAAACGTCGTCGGCCTGCGACGGGCCGGTTTCAGTCGGGAGCGGATCGTCGCCCTGCGACGGGCGTTTGCCACCCTGTTCCGCCAGCGGGGGAATATGCGCCACCAAGTCGAACGCCTGTTGGAGACCGCTCCGTCTCAGGATGTCCGGACCTTGCTCGATTTTATCCGACACTCGGAAAGGGGGGTATGTTTTGGGCCACGGCGCTATTCTGGGCCGCAGCACAGGGGCCAATCTGAAGAAGAATGACAAGGCGGCGACCGGATTCGAACCGGTGAATGGAGGTTTTGCAGACCTCTCCCTTAGCCACTTGGGTACGCCGCCGTGTATGCGTTGCTTTGGAGCAGGGTATGCCAATCTACCCCGCCCCTCACATGGTTGCAACACCCTTTTTCGCAGAACTCTTCTAGCTGTAGAGGGAATGATCGATAATGTCCGGCGCATCGTCGAGGCCAATACGCCGGTGATTGACCAACTGGGTCTGAATCGTCATTGGCGAGACCTCAAAATGATGCGCGACCCTATTCTGTTTTTCCTCAGAATAATCCCCGCCCAACATGTCGTCCACAACAGTGAACGGACTCAAAAGCTCCGCAGCGAACGCCCGTTGCACCTGCTGCCGGTAGCGGTGAGCGCGCGTCGCGGGGAACAGTGCTTCGGCGGGTGCATGTATCTGTTTGCGGAACACGCGATCACCGATGAGGCGGGCAAGGTCAAAACGCCGTCCTGTTTTCTTCCGCGACCGGAGAGACATACGGGTACGACTGTCACTCTCGTCAAGCGCAAAAGATATGGCGGACGAATGCCCGCTTTGTCTCGAAATCGCATGACTCAGACTTCCCGCAAAGCCCACAAGGGTGCTGTCGGAAATCGGCTGTCCGTCCAGACGTTCCTGAGCACGAATCCCCTGTGCGAGGAGCTTTCCCAAACGCCACGCTTCAACCTGTCCCGGCTGCGGCATGTTTCTCGTATCGCTTAACATGATCGCGTTGTTTGTGTTGGCCTCAAAGCCTCTCTGTGTCGCGAGGTCTATAAGGTCTGCTGCCGACATCATACTGCTCAGGGCGTTATCACCAGGCATAGTATGGGCGGCTACCTCTCCCAACGCCTCTTCTCCCAGTCTCGCCGCATCGTCGAGATGGTGGCGTATCGCCTCCTCGTCGGCTTCGTCCGGTTCGTAGCCGAGTTGCGCTTCCAGTCGCCGGAAGCGTGCGAGTTCACAATCTGTTCTTTCCACCTGTAGATCGTTCCACAGCCGATGGAGATTGGTCTCACGGACTTCCGCCCGATCCAGCCTGGTCAGGACATCTTCCACGAATCCATCGATAGCAGCTTCCAGATTGCTCAGTGGAACCGTTTGCACTCCTGCTCCGATGTAGTGGAACAAACTCGTTTCCAGACTCTTAGACGGCTTGGAGATCAGGAAAGATTGCATCCCGTCTGATGAAATGGTGATATTGGGCCATACATAGCCTTCGCCAATGGTCGACATCCGGTGTGCGAAGTCCCAGCGACATTCAGTATTTTCAGCGGGAGGGCGCCCGACCTCCCAGCGCAGTCGCCACCAGTTCCACACAAACCATTCGGCGATAGGATAGCCAGCGACATGTGGGCCATGACGAAGTTCTTTCTGACCGGTATCCTCGCCCCCGGTGAGCAGACGGTCGTTCGCTGTCATCGCGAACAGGCCGAACGTTGCCCGTTCCTCCGCCGACCCGGAAGCGAATTCCTCACAGGAGAGTGAAATGTTCAGGTCGCCGAGCATCTCAAGCTCCATTCCTTGAGGATCATCCTTCTCATGGCGTCTTCATCGTTGCCAAGTTCGTATCCGTGATAATTTGGACTGTTCATGTCGCGTTTCGCCTCATAGACACGCCCATCCGAGTCCACCGCCCAAACGTATTTGGGCAATCCGCTCTCAGGATAGACGCTAATCATGCCTCGTTTTATCCCTTCCCGAAGGAGATCCCGTGCCTCATCTAGCGTCACTGTCCGGCTCCCGTCACAGAGTGATTTGTTCGGACGCGGATTTACCGGCGGGTGGAAATCGTAGTTGGCAGGGTTTCTTTTGTGATGCGGGCTACCGGTATAGCTGGCCTGATTCGCATACTGATCCAGCACCTCAGGAGTCATTTTACCTTTTGGCACAATTCTACGTTTGGGATTATTGCCCTGGCGTCTGGGCATTGATAGGCTTCCTTTTACCCGCCGGATGAACTCCACTATACCAGACAACCAGACCTTCTGGCCCCACCGCCTATCAATTTTTCCAATAGCCGACAAGCGGGAATCCGGGTTGAAGCGACAGTATATTCGTACAATTCAACCGCCCCCTCTTTGGTCGCTGCCGAAGTTCTGATAGCACTGCGCTCATGATCGAACGTTACACCCGCCCGGCCCTGCGTAAAATCTGGTCGGAGGAGAACAAATTCTCCACCTGGCTGGAGGTCGAACTGCTGGCGTGTGAGGCCCTGGCCGAGCGCGGCGCCATCCCGGCGGACATTCTCCCGCAGCTGAGACAACGCGCCCGGCTTGATATTGGCCGCATGCAGGAGATCGAAGCCGAGGTCAAACACGACGTGGTGGCCTTTGTCACGGCCGTGGCTGAAAGCGTCGGCCCGGAAGGACGCTATCTGCACCTGGGTCTGACCTCGTCGGACGTGATTGATACCGGCTTTGCCGTGCAACTGTGCGAGGCAACGGATGAACTGCTGGCCGACCTGGACACGCTGCTCGACGTGCTTGGGCGGCGCGCCCGGGAACATCAGGACACGGTCATGATCGGCCGTAGCCACGGCGTGCATGCCGAGCCGATTACCTTTGGTCTCAAAGTCGCCCACTGGTTCGCCGAGATGGAACGCAATAAGGTCCGTTTGGAGCAGGCTCGCCGCGAGGTCGCGGTCGGCAAAATCTCGGGCGCGGTGGGCACGTATGCCAATATCGATCCCGCGATCGAAGCCGCCGTGTGCGCACGCCTGGGGCTGGTGCCGGAAACCATCGCCACCCAGGTGGTCCCGCGCGACCGGCACGCCTCCTTTTTCTCGACTCTGGCGGTGATCGGCAGCTCGCTCGACCGGATCGCGACCGAGTTGCGCCATTTGCAACGCACCGAAGTCTTTGAGGTCCAGGAGCCGTTTACGCCCGGCCAGAAGGGTTCGTCGGCCATGCCGCATAAGCGTAATCCGTGGCAGTTGGAAAACGTGAGTGGTCTGGCCCGCCTGCTGCGCGGCTATGCGCTGTCGGCCCTGGAGAACGTGCCCCTCTGGCATGAGCGGGATATCAGCCACTCCTCGGTCGAACGGGTGAT
>JAJDZM010000038.1 GCA_022824615.1 Candidatus Binatia bacterium
GAAGCTGAAATCACTCGGACTGCTCCCTCCGAGTCGGATGTGCATGGCAATATCCGTCAGGGTTTCGTGTACGAGCGCGTCCCGCATATTACACTCAAATCCATCGCCAATAATGCCGAAATCGACGTGATCTGGGAGAAATGGCAGGAGACGATTGGGCCGCTCTTGAAGCAGCTCGATGAAGTGGTGAGTGATGAGTGGCTAGTGGATAGCAGAAAAACTCACCACTCGTCACTGTCCACTCACCACTCCCTCGCCGAGTGGGAAGTACCACGAGAATTGCCGGATGACTGGCCGCCGGAGGCCGCCCCGCTGCACGAACAGTTCTGGACAGCGAGGGTCGCGCGCCAGCGCGAAATTGATGCGTCTATCGCGGCCAAGGCCGACTATGAATACCTGTACGACAAACCCTACGAGGACAGGAAAAAGGTCCGGGTTGCCGGGCCGTTTACGGTCGAAAGTCTGTCCCCGCACCGGGTGCTGGCCGTGGACGAAGACGACGAATTGATCGACGGCGTTGCCGAGCCGGAAGCCGGGTACGGCGAAGAGCATGACTTCGCCGGGATGATTCTGGAAAACCTCAAGACCGCCGGCGTACAGCAGGCCCATAAGGAAGACAAAATCACCTTCACCGCAATCACCCCCTGGCCGGGCGATTTGATTTGCGCCGAAGGCCGCTACGTCGAAGGCGACCAGGAAGCAGGGACGGAAAAACGCGCAGCAATTTTTATCGGCCCGGAGTTCGGTACGGTCTCCCGGCCGGATTTGGTCCAGGCGGCCCGTGAAGCGGGTGACGCGGATTTCGATGCGCTGATTACCTGCGCCTTCAACTACGACGCGCGCTCATCCGAGTTTGACAAGCTCGGCCGCATTCCCGTGCTCAAAGCCCGCATGAACGCCGACCTGCACATGGCCGATGATCTGAAGAATACCGGCAAGGGTAATTTATTTGTCATCTTCGGCGAGCCGGATGTTATAGTGGCAAGTGAAGAGTGGCTAGTGGATCGTTTCGGAAACAGGATCGCGCCGTATGACATCTTTACGCTCGTATCGGGAATTGACCGTTTGGCAAAAATCAATGGACTTGACGGTGAGGATTTACGCGCTTACGCGGAGCTTTCCCGTCGACGAGAGATATGGGATTACCTCACAAATGCGGCGGGCGGCGTCCTCGATTCCGGCGAATATCGCGGAAGGGCAGGCTCGGCGTACGACGGGGGAGTTTCTTCAGTCGCTTGGCATCGCGCGGGGCTCTCTGGCAGAACTGGAGACCTTCGTGATCTTGTCAACAAAGCTGGAAATGATAACGCCCAAGAATTCCGAGCACTTATTGAGAGACTGCGCCGAGATCAGCAAAATGCTCAACGCGCTGATCAAATCACTCGCCACTCACCACTGACCACTCACCACTATTCTCAGGTCAAGATCAACGGTGTGGACGTGTTCCATCCGAACACCGGCGAAATCCGTAGCGACAACGCCGACGGCATCGCCTGCTGGTTTATCGACACCGACTACAACGAAGAGAGTTTCTTCGTCCGCCACGCCTATTTCCTCGGAGCCAACGATCCCTACAAAGCCCTCAAGACCACCCTCAAGGCCGAGATCAACGAAGACGCCTGGGCAACCCTCAACAGCGACACCTCACGTCCGTCCGACAAACCGCAGTCCGGCCGGATTGCCGTCAAGGTTATCAACCATCTTGGGGATGAGGTGATGAAGGTGTTTCGGGTGTGAGAACACTCTCTAGCGATTATCCCCAAACGCGGCGTCGCGCTCCTTGGCCCGCTTGGATCCGGAGAAGGTATCCTCGCCTTTTTCCAGCCGATACATGCGGGTGAGGGCGTACGACTGAAACGCGCCGGTGACGCCGGTCCGAAAGCCGGCTTCGTCCTGCATCTGGTTCATCGAGAATTTGGCAATCCGCAGCGCGTAGGCGTCTTGCAGGGCAATGCGCTGGGCGAGTTCCATGGTCTTGGCTTCGAGTTGGTCGCGCGGCACCACCTCGTTGACCAGCCCCAGCCGCTCGGCCTCCGCGGCCGTGATCCAGTCGCCGGTAAAGAGGTATTGCTTGGCTTTGCGAAAGCCAATATCCCAGGCCAGGCTGGCGTACTGGACATGAGCGCCCGCCCAGCGCACCGTGCGGTCACAAAACTTGGCGTCGTCCGCAGCAATAATGAGATCGCAGGCCGAGGCCAGCATCAGCCCACCCATAATGCAGTAGCCCTGGACCTGGGCAATGGTCGGTTTGGGGCAATCCCGCCAGCGCAGGGTGCAGTCGAGATACAGGTCCCGGCCGCGTTTATATTCACCTGGCATGCCCTTCGGGTACGGACGCTTTTTCCAGTCTTCGCGTTCCTGCGGCGTGCCAATGTCATGGCCGGCGGAAAAATGCTTACCCGCACCAGCCACGATAATGACTTTGACCGACTCGTCTTCCGCGGCAGCGGCCAGGGCCCGATCAAATTCTTCCAGCATCAAGCGACTCTGAGCATTGAGCGCCTCAGGGCGATTGACAGTGATGGTCAGGACCGCCTCAGCCTGTTTCTGGGTCAGGGTTTCATAGCTCATGGCTCCCTCCTTTGTTGTTCCGCTTTGTTTGTTTGCTGTGTAAGGGCAATTCATGAATTGCCCCTACTCGAAACCGAAGGGGGCGTGCCCTAGAAACGACCTTCTTCCTGGGCTTCTTTGCGGGCGCGTCTCCCCAAATAGCCCCCGTGGTGGAACTTGGCGTAATCGGCTTTGGTAAAGCGTTTACGAGTCATGAGGACCAGGGTCAGGGCATCGCCCAGGGCCAGGATAGCCGTGGTGCTGGCCGAGGGCGTCAGGCCGATCGGGCAGGGTTCCTTAATGGCCCCGACGCTGAGAACGAGATCGCTTTTCCGGGCAATAGGCGAGCGCGGATGACCGGTCACGGCGATGAGCGGGATGTCGTATAACTGTTTGGCCCGGTGGATGGTTTCCAGGACCTCACGCGTTCTGCCGCTATTGGAAAACGTCATGAGGACATCGTCCTTGCCGACCAGCCCCAGGTCACCGTGAGCCGCCTCGCCGGGGTGCAGAAAACAGGCCGGTGTCCCGGTTGAGGACAGCGTGGTCGCAATTTTCATGGCAATAATCCCGACTTTTCCCATGCCGGTGAGAATCACTTTGCCGCGACAGCTCTCCAGCATATCCACCGCGCGAAGAAAATCGTGGGTGAGACGAATAGAACGGATCGCCTCGGCTTCGGCTTCGAGGACGGCTCGGGCGTGAGTGAGCTCATCCGGGTGTTTGATGTGGTCTTTTGACATGGACATTCCTTCGGCTGGGTCCGGCTGTCCGCTTTTAGCAGTTTGCGAGCGGAGTAAAAGTCCCCTGCCAGCCTCCACGGGAATCAGCCTGTCGGAAAGTGTCTCGCCGATTGCACTCAGCGTTGCCAGCGCGCGCGCCGGCCGCGGGATTGGGCTGTGCGTGCAGTCTGCGCCGCGGACTTTTTCCGGCGGCTCCTCGCGGCCGATTGCCGGGCGGTCGATACAGGAGGATCCGCCGTAGCGTGTGGTGAGGCGACTGCTTCGCCAGGCAGACCCAGGGCGCGCCGTTCCAAATCCTGCACGCGGTCACGGAGCTCTGCGGCCTGTTCAAAATCCAGGGCCGCGGCCGCGGCCTTCATTTCCTTGCGGGTCTGTTCGATCAGCCTGGGCAGGTCTTGGGCGGCAATATATTCCTCGCTGTCCTCAGAAACGGTGGGGACCGTCACATGGTCGGCTTCATAGACCTTCACCAGGGGCGAAGACAGGGCCTTGCGGATACTCTCGGGGGTGATGCCGTGCTGCTTGTTATACCTGGACTGGATGCGCCGCCGCCGCAGGGTTTCATCAATGGCCCGCTGCATCGAATCGGTAATTTTATCCGCGTAGAGGAGGACGGTCCCATGCACATTCCGGGCGGCCCGGCCAATGGTCTGGATCAGGGAACGCTCAGAGCGCAGATAGCCTTCTTTGTCCGCGTCCAGAATGGCCACCAGAGAAACCTCGGGAATATCGAGCCCCTCGCGGAGGAGGTTGATACCAATCAGGACATCGAAGCGGCCCTGACGCAGCGCGCGAATAATCTCCACCCGCTCAATCGTGTCGATATCCGAGTGGAGATAGCGCACCCGGACGCCGATTTCCTGATAGTAATCGGTCAGGTCTTCGGCCAGCCGTTTGGTCAGGGTGGTGGCCAGCACTCGCTCGCCCTTCTCGCTTCGCAGCCGGATTTCTTCGAGCAGATCGTCGACCTGTTCCCCGGCCGGTCGGACCGCAATTTCGGGGTCCAGCAGGCCGGTGGGACGAATGAGCTGTTCAACCACGCGGCCGTTGCTCTGTTCGCGTTCATAGTCACCCGGTGTCGCCGAGACGTAGACCGTCTGGCCGGCGCGCCGCTCGAATTCATGAAAGCTGAGGGGGCGGTTGTCCAGAGCGGAGGGCAGCCGAAAGCCGTACTCGACCAGGGTGGTCTTGCGTGAGCGGTCGCCACGGTACATGCCGCCAATCTGGGGGACGGTGACATGGCTCTCGTCAATGAAGACCAGGTAGTCGTCAGGAAAATAGTTGAGCAGCGTATGGGGCGGCTCGCCCGGCTGCCGGCCGTCCAGATGGCGCGAGTAATTCTCGATGCCCGGACAAAAGCCCATTTCGCGCAAGAGCGCGAGGTCGTACAGGGTGCGCTGCTCCAGGCGTTGGCTCTCAAGGAGTTTGTCTTCCTGTTGCAGTTCTTTGAGCCGCTCTGCCAGCTCCTCTTGAATCGCCTGTGAGGCGCGCTTCATCCGGCTGGAGGTGGTGACATAGTGGCTGGCCGGATAAATGGCGATTTTGTCCAGCCGGCGCAGCACTCTGCCCCTGAGCGGATCAATCTCGGCAATGGTATCAACCGTATCGCCAAAGAATTCGATCCGGACCGCCCGGTTCTCCTCATAGGCGGGAAAGACCTCGACCACATCGCCCCGGACCCGGAACGTGCCGCGATGAAAATCAAAGTCGTTACGCTGGTACTGAATATCGACCAGCTTGCGGAGCAGCGCGTCCCGGTCCACCTCGCTGCCATCCTCGACAAAGAGGATAAGATCAAAATAGGACTCGGGCGACCCGAGCCCATAGATGCACGAAACACTGGCGACGATAATGGTATCGCGCCGTTCCAACAGCGCCTTGGTGGCGGAGTGGCGCATCTTATCGATTTCTTCGTTAATCGAGGCGTCCTTCTCCACATAGGTATCGCTCTGAGGGACGTAGGCTTCGGGCTGGTAGTAATCGTAATAACTGACGAAGTAGCGGACCGCGTTATCCGGGAAGATGTCCTTGAATTCATTATAGAGCTGGGCCGCCAGGGTTTTATTGGGCGCCATCACCAGCGCCGGCCGGTTCAGCCGGGCAATGACATGCGCCATGGAAAAGGTTTTGCCCGAACCGGTGACGCCCAGCAGCACCTGATGTGGCAGTCCGTCTTGCAAGCCTTGGGTGAGTTGATCGATCGCCTGGGGCTGGTCGCCCTGGGGCTGAAAGTCTGAGACGAGTTTGAAGGCGGCGTGGGCAGGCATGCTGGTGCATCATAGCAAGGAAGTGAGGCCGGGTCAGCCCTGGAAGCGGTAGTGTCTCAGTTTCACGGTGCCCTCGCGCGCCCTCACCCTAGCCCTCTCCCACCAGGGGAGAGGGAATGAAAATCGTAGGGGCACCCCCCTGTGGTTGCCCGGCCTGGTCGGCGTGTGTGGTCTTTGGATTACAGTAGGTGACGGCACCCCCCTGTGGGTGCCCGGCCTGGTCCCGTTGCAATCAGTGCAGGGTTATGGCTCACTACACGTATCCTAGCGCAGTGAAGGAGGACGGTATGATCCAGCAGTGGTGGAGCATTACACGAACAACGCTGAGCCTGCTCGCACTCGGAGCGGTGACGGTCGCGCCTGCAGCGTGGGCCGACCAGCACGCTGAGGCAGAGGCGGCGGCGGTGCGGAAATTTACGGTCGTCAATGTGTTATACGAGGGCGACAAGATGTTTGTTCCGTCCGTGCTGGTCGCCGAGCAGGGCGACACGGTCCGGATCAAGGTGGTGAATAAAATTCCCGGCGAGCCGCCCAACCACGGCTTTGCCATTCCGGCCTTTGACGTCGAAGAGGTGGTCAACAGCGGCGAGACCAAGACGGTCGAGTTCGTGGCCGACAAGGCCGGTCTTTTTGACGTGAAGTGCCAGCTCCACCCCGCCCACCTGTCTGCCCAACTGATTGTGCATGCGGGGGGAAAGTAGGAAAGAGCGCGGCGTTTTCCCGCTGCTCCAGGGGCAGTTCTGCGGGCTGGTACCCCGGAGCAGCCCTGTTCTACGAATCCCCGCCCACCAGTGGAACAAAGTGGACCAGCCCCAGGTTTTCCTCAACAATCCGGCCGTTCCGTTTGCGGAGTCTCAGCAGGTGTTGCTCCTCGCCCCGGACGACGGGCAGCACCAGCCGGCCGCCCTCGGCGAGTTGTTCAAGAAGCGCCGGCGGGATACGCGGGGCCGCGGCGGTGACGATAATCGCGTCATACGGGCTGTCTTTTTCCCAGCCAAGGTTTCCGTCGCCGAGCAGAACGGTCACATTGTCGTAGCCGAGCTGGGCGAGCAGCTCACGCGCGGAGGACATCAGCTCGGGCACAATCTCAATCGAATACACCTGTTTTGCCAGGAGGCTCAAAACCGCGGCCTGATAGCCGGAGCCCGTGCCGATTTCCAACACGATCTCATCGCCGCCGAGTTCCAGACGCTCGCTCATGAGCGCCACGATGTAGGGCTGGGAGATGGTCTGTCCCTGACCGATGGGCAGCGGGCCGTCGTCGTACGCCTGGTTCCGATAGGCGGGTGGGATAAACAGATGACGTGGGACCGTGGTGAGCGCGTGTAGGACGCGTTCATCGCGGATGCCCCGTTGCCGTATCTGCTCTGTTACCATGCGGTTCCGAGCGGCTTTGAAGGACATACCTTCGTAGCCGCTGTCAGTATTGGTCGTACAGCCCGTGCTTGTCGGCAGACTGCACCCCAGCCACCATAAAAGAGGTATCAGCCGGATGACAGCTTTGCGGAGTGTAATTTTCCCCCTTCCTCGGTCCATGATGACAGGCTCAGCCTTGATTGCGCCAGATAAAGACGCCAGCCAGCAGCGCCGCGCTGAGCGCTGGCCCCCAACCGGCCAGGGTGGGCGACAGGGTCCCGCCATAGCCGAGTGAGGCACACACCCCGGTCAACAGGACATAGCCGACGCCAAGAACGCTACTCACCAATAAGGTCACGGCCGGACCTGGAAACGGCGGGCCGTGCAGAGCAAAGAACAGGACGATGGCCGGGAGCAGAATGCAGGCCAGGGGCGCGGCGTATTTGATGTTGAGATCGACACGATAGGTGGTGACGTCATAGCCGGCCATTTCGGTCCCGATAATTTCCCGGGCTAACTGCCAGACGCTCAGATGCATGGTGTCAAGCTGGATATCCGGGGCCTCCCCTAGCTGGATCAGCGGCTCGGCCGGCTCGCGCTGGAGGCCGTTTTCCGAGATGCGAATCCGGACCGGCTCATCCAGCTCCCACATCCCATCGCCAACGTGCCTGGCCCGGCGCGCGTCGGTGCGGCTGAGGGGCAAGCCCTGGTCTCCAAGTTCGTAGATTGAAAGGTCGGTGGCTTCTTCCAGGGTCGGGTCGAGCCGGGTTGCCTGGGATACGTGGCTGCCGGCTCGGTACCAGACTATTTTCTGCAAGGCGCTGGTGGAGAGGGCGCGATCCTTGATTTCTGTTTCTTTAAGGCGGTCGGCCAGGGCGTTTGAACGGGGCACGACGGATTCATTCAGAAAAAAGGAGAGGGGCGTGACGAGACCAGTGACGAGGAGAATGCAGGATAGCGTGCGGGTGGCAGAAATCCCGCACGCCCGCATGCCAATCAGTTCCCGGTGAAAAGACAGGATGCTGACGGTCAGGGCGGTTGCCAGCAGGAGGGCCATGGGAACGATCCGTGAGGCCAGCAGGGGGGTGCGGGCGCTGTAGAACCGGAGGGCTTCGACTAGTGTAGCATTGTGGCGGGCAAACCATTCGAGGCGTTCCAGAATATCAACCAGGAGATAGCCCACGAGCAAAAAGCCAAAGGCCAAGCCCAGCATGAGGAGATAGTGTTGCAGCACGTAGCGTGGCAGGAGAACCTGGCGCGTGTGGAGAGCCGCTGGGGATGCCACCTGGGCGGGGTCCTGGACCGCCTGTCCAGTAGAAGTGAGCCGTCTCGTCCAGGGCCGGTCTAACAGTCCGAGGAGGAGAGCGGCGAGCCCGCCAACAAGAATATTGGGCAGCCAGACTCCTAGCCCGACCGTCACCGCGCCCGCCTGGACAAGTCCGTCGCCGAGTTGCGTCAAACCGTAATACACCACGCTAAGAACCAGTCCGAGGACGCCGCCCGACGCGCGTGAGAAGCGTGGTCCCAGACAGGCGAGGGGCAGGGCTAACAGGCTGAAGACGAGACCGGCCGCGGGGGCTGCAAAACGACGATGCAGTTCGGTGCGAGCGCGGCGTGCTTCTGGACCCTCTCCTGCTCCGGCTGTTTCTCCCACGTGGTCAATGAGAGCCTGCAACGAGAGACGGGTGAGCGGCTGGACGGGCCAGGCCTCGGTGCTCTGTGGTTCCCGGATCACGGTCTCAAAGATCTGGAAGCGGGTCTCCCCGCCGCCTTCCTGGGGAGAGAGGAGAATGACGCCATCGTATAAAGCCAGCCGGGCGCTCCCTTGTGCCAGAGGCTGGACACTCCCGCGTTCGGCAAACAGCGTCTGCCCGGCAAAATAGTCCTGTCCCGTATCAGACACCCACAACAACACGCCGCGCAGGGTATCGCCACGCGCTGAAATCTCTCGGGCGACCATGCGGGTATCACCGAACTCATGCACGCTGCCGGGACGGAGCGTCACGCCGGGATTGTGCCGGATCATGCTGCGTAACGCGTCATCCAGTGAACGAAGTGCGGCTGGGGCCGTAAACAGCGAGAAGCCGAGCCCAAGGAGCGTCATGGCCGTGGCAAAGCCCAGAATCGGCAGAACCAAATGTTGCCGGGCAAGACCGGCGGCCTCAATGGCCAACAACTCCCGGTCAGACCGGAGACGGCCCAGCCCGACCAGGGTGCCCACGAGTACGGCGAAGGGCAGGGTGCGAGAGAGGAGCGGGATCAACTCATAAAAGGTGATCCAACCGACCGCGGCAAGGCCCAGACCCCGATTGATCACCAGGTCAGAGAAGCCGAGCAGGTCTTTTGTCAGCACCAGCGCAGTCAGCCCAAACAACGCCCACAGGGTTGGCGCAGACAATTCGGCGACAATATAAAAGCCGAGCGATTGGCCGAGTCGTCGCTGTGAGAAAGAAGGAAGGGCGCGCATTGCTGGAAGTCCATCTTTGATTACCGACGGCCTCATCCTGCTTGATTCGTTACTGGTTTTCTCTTATACCGGGCAGAACAATTCGGCTACCGTGTAGCAATCTATGAAAGCCATTATTTTGAACGCGGGGCAGGGCCAGCGCCTTCTGCCCCTCACCGAAACAACTCCCAAGTGCCTATTGCCGGTTGATGGCCGTCGGCCGGCTCTGGAAATCCAACTCCGGACGCTTGCCGCGCGCGGCATCCAACGTGCGACGGTGATGACCGGCTTTGGGGCAGACAAGGTGGAACAGTTTCTCGCCCGCTGCCCGCTACCGGAGATTGAAGTGACTTGCCGCTTTAATCCTTTTTTTGCGGTCTCGAACAATTTGGCTACCTGCTGGATGGCCAGCCCGGAGATGACCGAGGATTTTATTCTGCTCAACGGCGATACCCTGTTCGAGGCCGCGGTGTTGGAGCGCCTGCTGCTCGCCCCGCCGGCTGCGGTCAATTTGGCGATTGATCGCAAGCCCAGCTATGACGACGATGACATGAAGGTCTCGATTCGACATAAGCGTACCCTTGCCGCGGTGGGGAAGGACCTGTCACCGGCCATTGTGCATGGCGAATCCATCGGGCTCATGACGTTTCGAGCCACTGGCGTGCGCGCCTTCCGGGTTGCTTTGGAGAAGGCGGTGCGCGACCCAATCGCGCTCCAGCGCTGGTATTTGTCAATCATTGATTCCATGGCCAACTCATCCATGGTCGAAGTGGTCTCTATCGAGGGTCTGTGGTGGGCCGAGACCGACACGCCGGAAGACCTGGCAGACGTCCGGGCCTATTTTTCCTCCTCACGGGCAACGCGCTCCGCTTGTGAAACAGCCGCGCCAGTTGGCGGGCCGTAAGGTGAGCCGGGCTGACCTGCCCGGCCCTATTCAATCACCCAGCAGAACGTTGAGGTAGCGTTCGACCGCGTGGTCAACGGAGAAGAGGCGGGCCCGGTCGCGTAAGCGCTCTGGAGGGAGAGGATGGTCCAGGCTTGCTACGATGGCCTCGGCCAAGGCTGTGTCATCCCCCATGGGCACCAGCCGGCCATACTTTCCCCCGTCCAGGATTTCCGCCGGCCCGCTCGGACAATCCGTGCTCACCACCGGGCAGCCGCACGCCAGGGCTTCGATGAGAACCGTCGGCAGTCCTTCCCAGGCCGAAGACAGGACAAAGACTGCGGCCCGATCAAGATACGCAAAAGGGTTGGCGACAAAACCGGGCAGGGCTATATCCTTTTCAACTTTGAGGGCACGCGCCAGGGAGAGCAGCGCGTTCCGCTGTGGCCCTTCGCCGAGAACGAGGAGCCGAACTGGGCGTATGGCTCGAACGTGAGCAAAGGCGCGAATCAGACAGGCAAAATCTTTCTGGGGCTTGAGCTTGCCAATCCCGAGGATGACCCGAGGAGCGCCCGGAGCAAACCAGGCATGATCGAGTCGGGCCTGAGCCTGCCTGAGAATCTCCGGACGAGAAATAGGATTATAGATCGTGGTAATGCGTGAGCGCGGAACGGCTATGACCTGTGCCAGATCGTCAGCCACTCCGTCCGATACCGCCACAATCCGGTCCGCCTCGGGATAGAAACGGCGGGCCAGTTGGGGAATTCTGCGCTCGTTCAGTTTGCTGGCGCCTGACGCGGCTGTAGACAGGTGATTATGGATGCTGACGACTAGCCGGGTCGGCCGTGGGCTCAACCGCCGTGCTAATAGTGCCGCAATATTGGGGTAGTTGAGCGCGGATAAGAGCGCTGCGGGTCGCTGAGTGTTCAGGTAAGCTGTCAAGGCGGGGACAGTCCCGAGAATCCAGGCGGCTTTGCGGTTGAATACATGTGAACCGAGTCGCCCGCTGATATCCCGCATATGCCTTAGCGCGGCGAACAGCCGCCGGGCTGAAAGGGGCCTGAGCTCAACGATATTGATCGTGTCTGGAATTTCGTTCAGGAAATGCCCCTTTTTCTGGCCCATCACAAGATCCACGCGATAATCGCGGCCGGCCAGGGCCGTGGCAAGGTTGAGCATGACGCGCTCCGCTCCGCCGCCGCCGCCAAACGAGCGGACGAAAAGCCCAATATGTCTGCCTCCGGTACGGTCAAAGGGACTGGCTCCATTACCGCTTGTTGATATAGTCATACCTATCCCATGTTACGTATACGCCTTTCGGCCGAGACACGGACTTTCCGCCTTGTGCGGCGTTTACGGTATCTGTGCTCCCGCGCGGTTGGCAACCGCCTTCAGAACTCACAACAGACGCTGTTTACAACACGGAATGGGAAACGTTTCAAACGGCTCATTCTGCGCGACACTGCGCTGGCGGCGGAATGCGAGCGAAATCTGGAGTCCTTCAAAGGCAGTCCGCATTTTCCGTCCGTTGCTATTCGGTATGAGCACGAACTGTGGCTCGAATATGTTGAGGGCAGCCCGCTCACGCATGTCGATACTGTCATCGTCGAAAAAATGGCGGATTTCTACGCCGCGACCTACCGCCACAGGGCGCGGGCCGTGAACCTTGCGGAGACGGCAGTCTTATACCGGCTCCAGCGTGACCTGTCCCTCCTCAATCAGGTTGGGGTGCTCTCAGAGGCCCTCTACCGCAATCTCAACTCCGTTGCGGAAAAACTGGCCCCGGAGTCCGTCTGGATAGGGTTCGACTATGTGGATGCCGTCCGTAAAAATTTCATCGTTACCCACAGGGATGGGCAGGTGTGTGGTGTTGATGCCGACAGTTTGCGGAAGGACCAATTGATCGGAACGGGTGTGATAAGCGCTTTGACCCATTGGCTCGGCCCGCTTCAAAGCACCTTTTTCCGGTCTCTCTTTCGAGACGGGGTGCCCGACTTTCGGCCTTATCTGCCTTTTGTCGAACTCTGTTATGCCGCCGCCTGGACCAAGATGTATTTCTTTGAGAAAAAAAAGAAAAAGATTGACCCAGGGCGGTTTGAGCGGTTTTGCGAGATGTGTTGAACTCCTTACCGACTTTTCGCTCTTGAAAAACTACACCGTTGGGAGAGGGTAGCGTCCGGGGACATCCCTCAGCCAAGGTCAACGCCGTACTCTTTGAGCAGTGCACGGCCGATCACAATATTCTGAATTTCCGTGGCGCCGTCCGTGTAGTGGGTCATCTTGGCCATGGTTAAGTGCCGACCAAGTGGATGGTGAGTACGTAAACCTTCTGCACCCATGGCCTGCATACACTGTGAGATGCCGCTGAACGCCACGCGGCTGGCGAACTTTTTGGCATGGGCGGCCTCCACAACAGCGCTCTCTCCCCGGTCCAGGGCCAGCGCGGCGCGATAGGTCAGCAGACGTGCGGCCTCAAGCTCCGTGGCCACATCCGCGAGTTCCCATTGCAGGCCCTGAAAGTCCAGAATTGGCTTGCCAAAGGCGTGTCGCTTTACTCCATACGCCAAAGCGGTTCTCAGGCTGGCCTGCAACATGCCGCAACAGCCCGCCCCAACAGACGTCCGTGCCATATTGATGCCCCGCATGGCGGCCTTGAATCCATCTCCGGGACCGAACAACAGATCGGTCCCGGGAACCGGACAGTTGGTCAGCCTGAGCCCCGTGACTCCCAGCGCCTGCCCGCCCAGCATGGTGTACTGAGGGGTGCGTTCAAGACCTGGGGTATCGCCAGCCAGCAGAAAGCTGGCAATACCGCGCCAGCCCAAGGCTGGGTCGGTTTGCGCATACATGCCGAACACATCCGCACTGACACCGTTTGTGACCCAGGCTTTCTCCCCGCTCAGCCACCAGCCGTCGGACGATTGCTCGGCGCGGGTGGTAATCGCTGTGGCATCACTGCCGGCACCGGGCTCCGTCAGGCAAAATGCCCCGATTCTTTCTCCCGCCAACATCGGTGGAACGTAGCGTGCGATTTGCTCCGGAGTACCATTGCGCGCAATGGTGTTGAGCATATTGTTGTGAACCCATAGGCCAAAGGTAAAGGCAAAGCACGCTCCGGCCAACTCCTCCAATACTTTGGTAGCCGCCAGGAAACTGGCGCCTTGTCCTCCGACTGATTTGGGTGCCAGTACGCCGGTCAGGCCCACGGCCGCCGCCTCCCGGAAAACAGCGTCTGGGACTGTCCGGTTGAGGTCCCACTCTGCGGCAAAGGGTGCAATCTTTTCGACCGCAAATGTCCTCGCCGTCTCAACCAAGCGTGTTTCTTCGGCGCTTAACTCATGATCCATACTGTCCTCGTATTCGTGACCCGGCGGAACCTCTTAACCTGCAATCGGGTGAGGGGCGGCTACCATTTTTCCCCGAACGGGCGTAACTCAACCAGAAACGACCAGGCCGACTTGGGCTGATGGGCGGTCTGAAAAACCGTTTCCGCTAAATCCGCTGGCTGGGAAAAGAAGTCCTTGGGCTTGTCGGGGAAACCGCGACGGGCAAAGGGCATATCGATCAGGGCATCGACCACAATATAGGCTACATGAATCCCGTTTGGCCCCAACTCGCGGGCCAGGCACTCGGCCAGGATACGTTGTCCGGCCTTGGTTGGCGACCAGCCGACAAAACTCGGTGAACCACGCAGCGAGCCTGTATTCCCGGTGACCATGAGCGCACCGGAGCCGCGCGCTCCCATCGCCGGAGCCAATTCCTGGGCCAGGATCAAAAGGCCGGCGGTATTGATGCGAAAATTGAGGCTGAAATCCTCCATGCTGATGTCGCGATAATGCCCAAACGTCGCCCGGGCCGCATTGTACACGACGACTTCCGGAAGTCCGTGCTCGGTGACAATACGGTTGAGCGTCTGACGGAATGCCTCTTCGTCGGCGATATCAACGGGAAATCCCGCACTCCCCTGAATTTCGGTGGCCCAGGACGCCAGCCGACCGGCATGCCGGGCAATCATCGACACCCGGTAGCCTCCGGCCGCAAAGCGACGTACACACCCCATGCCTAAACCAGGCCCAACGCCGACAACTAAACAATGCGGAGAGGCAGTCATAATAAATTTCTCCTACAGTTAGAAAAGCAGGGAGGCATTATTCCTGGTGGGCTCTACCGGTGCAAGGCTGCGCCGAATGCCTTGGCTTAATATCCCTTCGCCTTCCAGCCGAAAATTCGCTTTATACATTCGACCGGTCCAAAGCGACTGACCACCACAATAAAGACCTTGCGCAGCCGATCTGCCGGACACTGAAGCGGTCGCATAGCGTGCCAGGAACTGCCGTTGCGAGCGAAGAGCAGGCTGGAATTACCGATGGCGTGTGCGGCTGAGACGCCATCAAAGTCCTCTATGTGTGGCGCAGAGTTGCGCGGGAAGCGACCACCGTCGTCGAGGAGTAAGGTTTGTCCTCCCCAGGCCGGGTCCCAATCCTGCTCGGTATTGAAATAAAAAATATGCGAACCCAGCTTGTCCTTGGCGTCGCAGTGCGGCGAGATGGAACAACCGGGCGGGGTGTAGTGCCAGTGAAAGCGCAGGGCAAAGGCGCGCGTGCCGAGTAAACGGCTAAGAAAATCCCGATAGGTCGGGCCGCGCAGCTCGGCAATAAAATCTTTCCAGACTTGGGCCACCGGGAGGGAGTCGTGGTAGGCCAACAGAAAACGATCATGGCTGCGCTGGCCGTGGGCGCGCGATTTGCCAAAGCTGGGCGTGAACTGCTCTTGGGCGGGGAGATGTTCCAGCAGGGTATGATAGCCCTCTGGGGTGAGCAAGCCTTGCGGGTTGATCCAGGGATAGGGCCGCTGTGCCCGGAAAGCTGCCGGGTCGATCGTATTGAGCCGATTGAGATCAAGATAGCGCATGGGGATCATCCTGATAATTCTGAGCATCTGGCTCCGGGGGGGCGTGAAATCCAAGTAAGTGGCGAACGTGTTGGGCGACCGTATCAAACTCGCGTAGGGCGGGGCGAGGGGAGAGATCGACTGATGACCCAAAAAAACGGGCAATACCCCGCTGGACTAATGCCTCGTGCAGGGCGTTCAGATCGCGCCGTGGCCGGATAAAGCCACGTTCGATCAAGCGGGCGCACAGATAGGATATGCCTCGCTGCGGCTGGACGCTACCACGTGGTGTGAACCGTTTCGCCTGCGCTTGGTTGATAACCCATTCCTTGCAGCGTCCCCATATATTATCCGGGCGTTCTGGCAAGGGATATATATGGAGCGGTATATCAGTGGTCGCGGCTTCAGCCAGCATGGATTCGCTCTCACCGGTGACGATTAAGACATCGGCAAGCGCGAGATAGCCCATATACGGATTGTCCTGTTGGTCGGGCTGCCAGGCATACACAAAGTGTGATGGTCCGAGTCCCGCAATTAATGCTTCGGTCGCCGCTTTACCGGTGCGGCGACTGGTGGTCGCAAAGACTTGCCCTTTGACGCGCTCGGCAAACGCGCGAATATCTTCCCCCATTTTTCGTGCAATTGGTGGATCAAATTGATAGCGAGGGGTTGCACCCCCGACCAGGAGCATAATCCAGGGGTGCGGGGCGTTTTGGACGAGGTGCCGCCAGCGCGCCGCTCCCTGGCGGAGCCGCTCAGGACTCACTTGTGTCAGCGGAGCGAGGGTCTCAATCCGGCGTGGATGCGGGGGAAAACGAAAGTGGGCGCAGGCGACACTCACGTCTGTTGGTCGGAGCGGGCGACTTCCTTTGCGACCGAGTATCACGAGTTGGGTCTGCCCCCCATTCTGTTGCTGCACCCAACGGGCAACCTGGGCAGGTTGCCAGCCCGCGGTAATGATCAGGTCGGGCCAGGGCGGAGCGAGAACATCGGAACGGGCCCGGTCCACACCCATCAGAGTCGGGCGGTGCTTCCCAAGGAGGCATCCGTATAACAGGCCTGGATCTCGAAAGTGCAACGCCTTGGTCGTATAGGGCCAGCCGAGTGTATTGGTAAGCCCCAGCGCCTGCGTTGTGGTTCCTGGCTTGTGTGATGTCAGGACCCACACCACGGGTTGGCGACCGAGGTTTCCCCCGGAACACCCGCCGATCGAGGACGACCGGTCTGCTGGCTGCTGTTCTTTGGGCGAAGGCTGGAGCGTAAGGTGCCACTGCACGTTGGGGTAGCGAAGGCTGAGACCGTCCATATGCGTTCGCCACCAGAGCAGGGGTCGCACCCGGCCCTGGAGACGAGTGCCGTTTGGCAGGCGTCGCTCATACGGAACCGCGCTGACCGAGACAGATACAAAGCGACGGGCGTGACGAAACAGCTCTTCCAACATCCACGGGACATCCTCATCGGGAAGAAAATCCAGGGTCTCCATACAGAGCACCCCGTCCACCGCTTCGCGGGCGGAACGGGCCGATGTGGCGCAGGCCGGATTGTAGTGGGACACCCCCAGGCCGTTACTACCCGTGAAAGAGGGTCCGCTCCCGAAGGAATAATCCAGTAGGGTTCGACTCTGGGTTGCTGCGCCGAGTTTTTCCACATGCTCCTGAAGGTCGCTGTCGTGCTCATTCCGGGTCGGCGGAGGGGCCTGGGTCGATGCGTCCCGGATGTGAGCGCACAACGCTAGGTATTGGGCGCTTGGTCGCTGGACCTGAAAGACCTGGTAGCCCGCTTCATTTGCGGTTCGCTCCAGGTCAAACCAGACATGCCCAGCGGGATTGTGTTGATAGGCGAATCGTTGGGGAAATGGTTGCCAGGGCTGGGCGTGAATCGTCGTATAGTGCAGAACTTTGGAGCGTCTCGGGTCATACTCATCGTCCCGCGCGTTCCAGTGGGAGTCAAGCTGGCCCCAGAGGCCGGAGAGGGCGCGTGCCTCAGCCTCCAACCGCTGGCGCCGCTGCTGTTGGGCGGCCTCCAGCGTCCAGACTGAAGCCATCCGTTCACAGTCGATCAACATCACCGAGGTATCGTGATCGTGAATGGACAGAAAACCGGAGTTGCCCATAGCGGTGTCGAACAGCTCGCCTGGGTCGGCCAGATAAATCTGGTCGGTGTCATTATAGATGGCGCGCCCGCGCCCCCCGGCAAAATGCGGAATGGCAAAGCGGTAGTTCGTAAAGCCCGTCAGCCAGCCTCGGCGGTCAAAGCCGGCCAAGTCTTTCATCAGGTATAGCTCATAGACACGTGACGGATTGCGGACCTGTTCAATCGACCAGATGAAAATACGCTCGGCCCGATACTGGTCCGGTTCCGTTCCGACAAAGATGCGAACCGGTGGGCGCTCGCTCGGAGTCATTCCCTCTCGAACACCAAGGACGACCCGTTCGAGCTGGGTGCGGGTGCCCGGCCTGGCATACGGCTCTGCCTGCAGCAGTGCCGCTATTCTCTTACGCAGTGGTGCTGAAAAACCCGAAACGCCCATGGACTGATAATTCTATGCCTTACGCAATTTTCCGTGCGTCGTGAAACGACGCGGTCGCGTCAACTGGTCTGAGCCGGCCGTCCTCTAGCCGATAAACATGGTCAGCAATGTCCAACAGGGCCGGCTGGTGGGAAATCGCCAGAATCGTCATGGTTCCACGCAGTTGCTGAACGGTCTGGCAAATAGCGGCCTCACTCTCGGGGTCAAGCGCAGTGGTGGCTTCATCCAAAATGAGGAGTTGAGGCGTATGCACCAGAGCCCGGGCAATAGCAATCCGCTGCCGCTGACCACCGGACAAACGGGCGCCCCGCTCTCCGACTCGCGTCGCCATTCCGTCCGGCAGGTTTTGCACAAACTCCCACGCGCCGGCGGCGCGTAAGGCCGCTTTTACGTCTGTCTCCGTCAGCGCCGTATCGCCCAGCGTCACGTTGGCACCGATACTCTCGTGGAGCAGCAACATTTCCTGCGGGACATAGCCAATAGCAGACCGCCAGGCTGTGAGATCAATTGAGGTGAGCGGAACCCCATCAATGGAGACTGCACCACTCTGGGGCCGGAGCAAACCGGCAATCAGGTCCACCGTAGACGTTTTCCCCGTTCCTGACGGGCCGATGAGGAGCGTCACTTCCCCTGCCGGAATGGTGCACGAGGCTCGCTCAAGAATAGGTTTTTCGGCATAGGCAAAGCCGACTTCTTGCAAGGTAATCGCTTGAGTAAGCCGGGGTGGGTGGGTACCGGTATTGACTTCACGCGCGGCCTCTGACTGCCGGAGGGTCTCTTGCAGGGACCAATAAGCGCTCTCCTGAGCAACCATGCGTTGGTACTGGCGTTGGGCCTTATTCAGGCTGCTCAAGGTCCGACCGAACAGGATGACGAGCATAATCACCGCGTCAAGGGACAACGCCCAGCGTGTTAACGCAATGTAGAGTCCCCCGACCAGACAGATGAGCAGGAGGGGGTCCTGCAGGGCGCGCAATGCCTCCTTACTCAAGACTTCACGCTGGAGAGCACGTTGTAAGCGTTGGGTCCCGCGTTCGAGGAGTGGGCCGACTTGGGTCTCGCGCGCCATGGCCTTGAGCGGCTTGACCGTGTACAGCACATCGGTCAGCTGTCCGAGCATGCCCTTTAAGAGCGCGGTTTGGCGAGCGCCGGCTCGCCGTGCCAGCCGCACGAGGCGATGCAATCCAAAGACGATCAACAGGCCAAACAGCGCGGCCGCGAGGGTGGCCTGCCAAGAGACAGAAACCGCAAGGACAACATAGAGGACGGTTTGGATACTGAAGGCAATAATCGTGACCGCGTACAGATAGGCCCCGGAAGCCCGACTCGCTTCGGTCGCAAACGCATTGGCAAAGCCACCCACCGGCTGACGGACATAGTATTCCCAGCGGGCCGCCAGGAGGGAGCGCAACAGAGAGAGCCGCAGGTCGGTGGCGACGTGGGCGACCGTATAGCCCACCTGCTTTTGGGCGAGGAGGACAAATCCGGCTTTGAGGACCATACCAATGACGATGATCAGGCACAGCAGGCCGATACTCGGCTGAAGCCCAAAGGCTGCGAGCGTATCACGGCTGAACTGTTCCAGGTCGGTTGGAGCCGTGTCCGGTGATAGCGCGGTACTGCGTGCCCGGGTGGCGAGACCCAGGAGTGGCAAAAGGCTGGAGAAGCTGATGCCTTCCGCAAAGGTCGCGAAGATGAGACAGGCAAGCGTAAGGGCGCTTCGACCGGGATAGGCGCGGACAAAGGCAAGCAGGAGACGCATAGCCGGAAGAGATGGAGAGATAGAGAAGAATCTATCCTGCTCCCTTTTCTCTCTCCTTTCTGTTCCAGAACTGTACCAGGCGCAGTGCGTGTAAGCCGAGGGAGATGACTTGCCACACGACGATCACGACAAAGGCTACCACCGGAAAGCCCAGCAGCAAACCGACCATAAAGAACGGAACATTGATGTTCCGCCGCGAGATCCATGTCCGCATGCCCTCATCAAACGGGGTACACCCATGAATGGACTGGCCGACCCGTGCACTAAACAGACCGGCCACAAGACGGTCCATGGTATAGAAGACCGTCATCCAGGCCGCAAGCTGCATGACGGGAGCGGCGATGTCTCCTGCCCCTAACGCCCACGCCCAGGCAAAATACCATACTGGCGGATGAATGATGTCCAGGCCGTGATCCAAAATATCGCCCAGCTTGGAGGCGCTGAAGGTCAAACGCGCGAGCTTGCCGTCAACAGAATCCAGCACACTCATCGTATACGCCAGGGTGAAGGCCGCCACCCAATAGCTCTGGGCAAAAAGGGGTACGGCCAGGGCGGTAAGGCCGACATTAAAGAGCGAAACCACGTTGGGATGAATCCGCCAGCGCGCCAGTGGACGGACGGCCTGCCACACCAAGGGCGGGTAGACATATTTGGTAAAAAAGTCGGTTGAGCCCTTGTAGTTGGACCAGAACAGAAAACGTTCCGCTCGGTCCCGGCTGGCAGGGTCTGCCACACGAAACAGATAGACCGGAAGGTCACGCCGCAGCTTTCGAATATAGGAAGGAACATCACCCAGGCGTAACTCTTGTACGCTTCCATGCTGGAGGCTTTTTTGGGCAAGCTCCGGCAGGGAGCAAGCGGAGCCACCGATTGAATTGAGCGATGGGCCGTCTCCTTCCAGGCGCAAAACGACGGCTGGCGCTGCTCCCATTTCTCCTCGCGCCACCCAAGAACCGGTCAGTCCCGCCAGATGAGACAGGAGTCGGCTGTCAATAACCGCGTCAGCCTCCAGGACGAGTAGCGGGCCATCAGGCGGCAGTTTGGTCTGGTATTCCACCAGCGTTCTCTGAGCATGCTCCCACTGGAGCGGAAGTCTCTGCACAAGGGAGGCAGGGAGCAGTGTAGGCAGATGAGTCGTCTCGGAGGCAAGCTGAACATAGACCTCCGTCGGTTCCAGACCTGCCTCAAGCAGCGTATGGAGCTGTCGTTCAAGCAGCGTCATACCGAAGATGCGTAGCTCGCTCCTCGGATTCGTTGCGTCAATCCAAATATGCAAAAGATACCCTTTCTCTGAACATGGGGTAGTCTAGCTGGGCGGTGATGAAGGGGAAAGAGAGGGGAACCGTCGTTCATGAACTGTCGAGGCTTGGAGATCAACTCTATAGAACAGGAATTGCATCCTGCTCCACACTATCTACAATGCCTGGCGTGACCAGCGTAGCAGTTCAGCCGATCGAGGAGAGCGCCCTGCCTCCTGTCACGGCCCTGGTTCTTGCCGGACGACGCGGGCCGAAGGATAGCCTGGCCTACACCGCGGGTCAGAGTCACAAAGCCTGTATCCCGGTTGCTGGTGTTCCGATGATCGTGCGGGTGCTTACCAGCCTGCTGGCGGTCAGCTTGGTACGGGACATTGTGGTCAGCATCGACGATGCTTCAGTCTTGGCCGACTGTGCAGAAGCAGGAGGGGTGAGGTTCCACGCCAGTCAATCCTCTCCGGCGGCGAGTGTTCTGGACTACTTTGAAACGCACGGGGCACAGGGTCCCATGCTGGTGACAACGGCTGACCATGCGCTGCTCACCCCCGTCATGGTCGAGTATTTCTGTACTATGGCCCAACACAGCGATGCCGATGTCGTTGTTGGAGTGGTCTCTGCTGCACTCTTTCGCGCGTCGTATCCCGAGTCACGCCGTACCTTTCTCCCCCTGGCAGACGGGAGCTGGAGTGGAACGAATCTCTTTCTCCTGCGGACTCCACAGGCGGCTCAGGCGGTTCGGTTTTGGGTGCGCGCCGGGCAGTTTCGGAAGCGTCCCTGGCGGCTGGTGAGTACGTTTGGATTGGGAAATCTGCTACGCTTCCTCCTGCGTCGGCTCGACCATCCCACGGCTCTGGCCCAGGCTTCCCGCGTCCTGGGGGCGCGGGTCGGCTTGGTCGATATGCCGTTTGCCGAGGCGGCTATTGATGTGGACACCCCGGATGACCTGGTGACAGTTGAAAAGATTCTGACAATCCGTGCCTCATGTGTCCGAACGGATGACGCAATCAAACAGGAAAACCGCGTATGACCAAGAAGCAGGACCTCGAAAGCATAATGGAACAGACAGAGCAGCCGTTCAGTTCCCCAGCGTTTGATACTTTTACGGCGGCTTGGGCGGTTTCACAGCGCAAAAAGAAAGCCGCAGAAACTCTGGATCGAGCTGAGACCCAGTCCACTCCGGACGCCCCGTCTGACAAGACCCAGGCGGTGGAGAATGACCCGGAAGTTTTACGTCGAAAAACGGAAAATATGTTTCACGGTCCTGTGCTCGATACCTTTACCGCGGCCTGGGCAGCCTCAAAGGACAAGATCAAAGCCCGCCCGGCACCCAGGCCGGACAATGAACATATTGTCCGCCAGATCTATACCCATCTCCGCAGGGCCGGGATGCAGGGCGACCTTGCACCCATCCTCCAGCCGCTGTCGGACGATGTGGAATGGCAGTCACCCGGACCGGAGGCAATTCCCTGGGCCGGTACCGTCCGGGGGCGGAAGCAGGTCGTGCAGTGGTTTGCCGCGCGTGGAAAAGCGATAGCGGTCGAACAATTTGTGCCCAAAGAATTCATTACGCAGGGCAATCAGGTGATCGTGATGTGTGAGGAACGCAGCCGGGTGAAGGCCACCGGAAAAAGTTACGACGTGGCCGTAATGGCCGCCTGGACCCTGCTGAATGGCGTGGTTACCCATTATCGTGAGGCGTATGACACGGCGACGGTGCTGGCCGCCTTCCAGAATGATTAAAGGATCAAAATTGCGTCGCCCAAATCGTCGCCCGCCGAATCGCTTACAAAAAGCCCTGAAGAGAGTGCAAGAAGCCTATGACGACACGCCTCTTAACGCGGTTGGTGTGAAGCTCGTAGAGTTCCTTTCAGGTGTCCAAGCGGCCGTTGACGCCGATAGTTCTAAGTCTGCACAAATCGAAGTTGCCTGTAATACGGTTATTGGAATTATAGAGCTGTTACCTCAAATTTTCGGGAATCGCTTTTTCTTCGACTCGGCCATGATAAAGGCTTTAGCCGATCAATGGAGTCGGGGATCTATCAAGCTTTCAAATATAATAGTTCCTCGTCCTAGCGGCAGTGAAATCTGGGGCCACCAGCGAGTAATTATGCCCGCAGAAGATAAAGAGAATGCCCATTTTGTAGACGTTATCCTCTTCCCTGAGGAATACGAGATGGAATGTATTGACCTTCTGTCCTATCCTCTACTTTGTCATGAATTAGGCCACTTGATTTTTTTCCAACACGGCGAAGATTTCACTAACGCATTTAAGACAGAGCTAGAGAAGGAGGTGAACCGGTTGTCTCTCAAAGCGATAGCCGATCGGGGGGCCGCGAGAGAGAAGGCTCAAAAGATAATCAAGGAGGTGCACGAACTATGGACACCATCTCTAAATCACCACAATTGGGCACACGAGTTGGCTATTGATGTAGTCGCGTTGTGGGCTTGTGGACCTGCATATCTCGCCGTTTTTCAAGATGAACTCTCTAAACTAGAGATTGATCCATATCAAATAGATCAAAACCATCCCCCTTATGAGGTTCGGGTATCTGCCATGAATATCACGAGTAAACGCCTCGGGTGGGAGACCTACGCTACAGGACTGATGAAGGTCGTCGGCGATAATCGAAAAAGTAAATGGAGAGATAAGAAGGTAGACCGAAATCGCTATACGGCTTTAGTCAACTCAGCGTTGATAAATGCTTGTATATCATCTGCGCTTGAAACCTGTGAATTGCTTGATTTGCCTAAATGCACTTCTGCACATCTCGACCGAGTCAACGACGCTCTCCGTCAAGGAACGACTCTAGACTTTGGAATAGAACTGATTTGGGCAGCGTGGGCCGTGGAAGATCATCAAGGAGAAGAAGCCTACAATCGATGGGAAAAAGAAACTCTTGAGACGCTTTTTCAGTACATCACACAGTGATTCCTGTAATCCGATAAGAGCGGGACTTTTGAAGCGCTCCTGTATCTGCAACGTGTAGTACCCAGGGAAGGCTCATAGCTGTGTCAGTTTTGGTAAAGCACATGTCTGCTTCCCATACTAGATCCTTCACGACTTCCGGGCGCTTTGCGAGACCGTGAATATTAAGAATGCGGATTTTAAGGGGGCACGCCGTACCCTGAGATAAGTAAGGAGAGCCTGTGGTGCAAACGAGCCCTTCATTTTCCTCGACGAACGGAAATACACATTGCCCCACAATCGGGTTAGTAAATTTTTCTTGAGAACGTAGTAAACGCCAGCCTTCCGCATTTTTGAGAATTTCAACAACGGTCCACACTGAATCCTCTGCAATCCATTGACGATTGAGTAACCCAGAATGAAGCTGAAGGAGGGCATCTTTTTCATTCCATTCGTCTCCATCTCCGAGTAATCGTCCATCCCGAAAAAAAAGGGCACGTTTGAAGTCAGCCGGCAACCCAGCCGAGGCCAGCTCTGCATGAACATATGCGAACAGGTTTAGAAGGCCATGGAAGAGAGAGTCTTTTGGAATTGGCTCAGCTTTTTGAACGCTGATAGGGATTTCCTCTGGTCGGAAGAGGAGTCCTTCATGGGGCCGCTGAAAACCATACCCTAAGCAGGCCATAGCCTTATTATTATGCTGTCCCCCAACATCGAGACCAATATGAACATTATAATGAAAAGGCTCGGCCGGGGCGAAGGGAATCCAGTTATGTTTGACTAAAAGATTTCCGAGGCACAGGCGATATCTCTGTTGAATTCTCCGCTGAAGTTTGGGATGAGCTTGTCGGAATTCTCTGGGCGGCTTATTCACCCAATCTCCAGGCAAGGTATGGTCATACTGGATACATTGAGACGGAACCTCGATTTTCTTCTTAATGAGCTCATGGGTATCATTAGGACGATGCGGTTGCCGTGAGCCTTCTGGAAGGACGGCCAGTAAAGCATCATAATCGCCTTGCTCAATCTTTTTTCTCAAGTGTTCAACATCGTGGTAAAGGAAATGCTCGAACTCATAGTTGATCCCTTGGTTTCGCCAAAGGTAATTTAAGTCCCTCTTCATCCTTCCAGCTTGCTCTCTGCTAACCGCCCCTCGTTGTTTTGGCCAAGCCAGGATTGGATTAATCGGCCGCTGCTCCAAGAATCCATTGTCGCGGATGGATTTCTCTCGACTGCTCGCCCGCCTCTTCAGATTGTCTTCTGATAGAGGCTTAGTCGTTTCTATGGTGGTGACATCTCCGCCGTTATCCTTCACATGGACGGAAGGGGGTACAATAGAGATAGTCGGGAACGCTGTGGTATCCATCGGGGTTTCTGACAGAAGGAGCTTGTTGCCAAATGCGTCGATCCCATGGAGACAGGCTCGCATTTGTTGTATTAACGCCGCCCGCTCTTCTGGTGCGATGATCGTGTCACCATGTTGTTCCTGTGTAATCTGAGAGTCCAAAACGAGGCGAACCTCGTTAAGAGGAACCTCAACAGCCGGACCGTTGAACGGCTTGCATCGAACTGTCCCCGTCGCAAGAGATTTTTGCTCTTGGGAGGATAGAGTTGCATGCCCTAAGATTACTTCAGGATCGTCTAAGTTTAGGACAGTAACGTCGAGTTGATGAGCTGTGCTTCTATTCTGCCACACTCGAATATCTATTTGCCGGTTTTGTCGCGTGCGACGGTTCAGACGTTTTTTCTCGACCATTGATGTGAGATCAGCGACAGAACCACTGGAGTAGTAGTCCGCAAATGTCCTTCTATCTAAGGTCGCCGTGCTGATTAAGAATTCCAATCCCCATTTTTTATTACACAACATTTTTGCCGCTACACCGAAGCGTCTACACCAGAGAAAATCTCCGCTCTCATCTTCATTCGGCATTTGACAAAACTGATTATAATCTTGCCACAAATCTCCTAGACCTTTTGGACTATTATTCTTGAAGTGAGCTTTTACGGCCTCCCGCAGTATTCCGGAAATAATATGCTGAGAGCGTGGGTCTGAAGCGGTCGTTGTGAACTGTTCGTCTAGTGTGACGACATAGTTTTCGACCTGAGATGAAGGAGGCAGGTCCCAACTCTCAGGCACCGCAACAATCTCTGCATTAAGGTCAATGACGAAGCCGAACCCCTTACAGCGACTTGCATATTTCTTACGGAGCTTCCAGATAACGTTCTTGGCCGCGCCTCGGTCCGTATGAGACTGGGGCTGTCCATCCTCTCTTACAACTTTGTAGGTCCGAACTGGCCACTCAAGCTGAGAGAGATCGGTTATGGCATAGCAGTTGAGGAAGAGAGGAGGAAAAACGTCCGGCTGGACAGTTGTGGGGATAGAGTAGGGAACAGATGATTCAACTCTCATGATTTCTCCTTGGTGAAGTAATAGGTCGCGGCGGCCCCTACCGAACTTGAGATAACGGGGAGCCAGATATTGAAAATCTGTGCTAGGCTTTCAACCGTGTTAGCTTGCCCTAGCGCTGCAAAATACGCCGTGAGTCCGTAGTGAACGCCGACACTCATCGCCATGATCCAAACAAGAAGAAGCGCTAATTGCTTTGCTGTTTCAGCATGATGCTTGGCCTTGTGAAACGGCAAGTCCGACAGCTCACCAACGACACCAGCCTCGATTTCTTCTTCCTGGTCGTATCTTCCACTCTCCTCAACCACCTCGCTCATGAATACTTGTCCTTATCCTTTTGAAGAAGGTTGGAGGCTTGGGATAACAACAACCCGTTCTTCGTTTGTCTCAGGATTCCGCACGACGACCTCGGTGTAGCCTTGGCCTGCTTGCACCTGCAATGCACGACTGATTTGGAGTGATTCACGAACCGAGTCGGCCATTGAGGCAAAATGACCCTGTTCGGTGATATTCTTCAGGCTATCCAAACTCCGCTCATCAAAGCTAAAAACAACACGACGAGTCTTTGGCATATTGTTCCTCCTTATGTCTACAAAGTAGTATATTTGGATGTTCAATATGTCAATTAGTAGATATCATATTAGATGTCAATATAGATATATCATTTCTTTTGCAGTTTGAGAAAAGTCTAAACCGACCTACCGGAAGATTACAGGAAATTAATCTTATTGGGCCGAACAGTGCGACGGATTCATCCCCACCGTGGTCGGATGCCGCTAGGTTCGTAGCTAAACGAACGGTGCTGGCTGCCTTGCAGAATGAGTGAACCCAAGTTTTTGCAACTTGGACGACGATTCCCGAATGAAGGTGTTACACTGCCAGATCGAACGGCAGATCGCTGATATCGCGCAAGCGCTTACCTGCTACAAGCGTATGCAATACGTCAGAATCCGAGTCGTTATCTGCAGCCGCTTCTACCAGTTCGCGCAGCGCAAAATGGTACACACAGTCGATATCTCCTGTGCCGTAGGCGAGCGAAGCGATTCGCCCTGGTAAAGGTTCGCCGACAACAACGACGATATGCGGCGTTTTGCCTTTGCGATTACGTACCAGATTTAACCCCGCCGTGCGTGCATTTTGCGAGCGGTCACTACGGAGCGTCCACTTGCATGAAACGCTGGCGTGCAAGATATTCGCCTGTGAATTTGTACGACGGAGCGGCGTCAGACCGGCCACTCCGTCACCGCCCAGCAGCGTTTCGTTTTCATTGACTTTTCCGTCGGTGACCGGCTGACGGCAGATAACAATATCGGGGGTCACTATATAATCACCGAAAACAACCCGCAGTTCCTTGTTCTGTCGAACGGCCTGCGACACAGAGGATAAATGCTGATACTGCTCGTAATCTCGAATGTTGCCCCCCAGCGAAAATTTCCACTCGCCCGGGCGTAGATGAGACAATAATCTAAACGCTTCGCACAAAAAGTCCTTGGTCGCCTCCTCAAATCGATACCCTGCTGTTTGTCCGGCCAACCGTCCCGTTCTTATCGGCCACCCGAGGCGATCAACAATTCCTTTGCCCATCCTCACGCTTGCGTTGCTGCCGCTATCGGCATTGTTCGGCACACCAGCGGAGTTCTGACGCAAAACTTCATCGCAAATCCGGCCGTGATAGGTCGAACGCAGTTCTTCTATTCTCCCCCTCTCCATGCCTCCTCACCTCACGACTTTATCAAGCCGATCACATATTCCTGATGCATCCGCTCTTCGATTTGCGAATGTCTTTGTGACCCCCAGCGGGCTGGCATCATGCGTTTGTCTCGGTCCAGACGACGAACACCGATGCCAGCCAACTCAAAGCCAACCTTTTCGCCTAGGGCTGCCAAACCCTTATGTGTTTCGACATCCAGACCTCGGAGGTTTGAGGTGCCGACAACAATCACCGCTGGCTTGCCTTTTTTCAAGACTCGCCACATCTCCTCGATCACCGCGAACATTTCGCCGAAGTAGCGACGCAGGGCCGCAGCTTTTTTTGCGTCTCGTTCGGTCAGTTGTGTCAATGTTGTCTCGCATTGTCGGGGTAAGCCATTGAATTGAATCGCGCCTACTGCGTCATGTCCCAGATACTGGGCGCGAATCCTGGACAGGGCGTCGATATTCCAACCAAACCAGACCAGTGAGAACTTGTGTGCTCGCATGTAATCAATCGCGCTGTTCGCATAGGGAGGCGAAGTTACGATTAAATCTACGCTGTCAGACGGCAAACCGGTATCAGCCGCACCCGCGGCCAATACGCGGCCGCTGTGCTTTGGTGTCGCAGTGTAGGCTGGATTGGTGCCGAGGTTCTGTTTCAGCCGCTTGATGAATTCGACGAATGCCGAGTTCGGCTTTTTATCAACGAC
>JAJDZM010000308.1 GCA_022824615.1 Candidatus Binatia bacterium
ACACAAGTCAATGAAATGTTCTTGCGACGCCGAGCGTTCCTTCAACTCTGAGGCGCGCCACTTGGTAATAAACTGGCTCGGCGTCATAGCCTCATCTACGGTGGGTTTCCTACTTCCGTGCCTCATCATTCTGGACTGAAAACCCACCGAATACAACCAGCGGGACAAAAGTGTCCTTTTTGGGGAAATTTTTGTCCTTTTTCGTCACTTTTTCCACCTCAAAAGGATAGTCCGATCTAGCAATTTCGCATACTTACAGCGCTTGACCCCCCACTTTTTTCCAAACAGGACAAAATCCGCTGTCTGGGGGCGAAAATAGGGTCAAAATGGGGGTTAAATTTGGCTTTAGATACTTCTCATTCTTTATGAGAATGCACAAAGATAACCCATTCGGGCGAGACGAAAATTTTTCGCTCGGTCGAGATGGGCCGTTCGGTGCCGACACCACTTATTGAAAGGATTCGTCACACGCAGCAACGGTGTCCGGATCAGTCGCGACCTGGCCGACCCACTCGCGGCCCTCGAACCAGTACTGGCGACGCTGTTCGAGCCAGCCGTTCGCCGAGTTGACCGTAATCCAGCCATTGAAAAAGTTTAAGGTGTCAAGGTCACCTTTCCGCACGGCTATCCCGAGCACTTCCGAGGCAAACGGCTCCTCGGAGGGCAGGTGCAAAGTCTCCGGGTGGGCTTCAATCCACGTGGTCCGCGTCGTCGCAAACGCAGCCGCCGCCTGGGCGTCACCGTCCACAACAGCCTGGAGAACCGCGTTGTCGGTATCAAAGAGCAGGAGCATGGCATCAGGAAAAGCATTCTCGATAGCAGGTATTGACGATGCTCCCCGCCGGGTCGCAATCGTGACAGCGGCACTGTTGAAGTCTGCCAGCGTTTCCAGGTCTGCGGTTTCCTCCGTATTCGCCACCAGGTAGATACCGTCGGAGTTGTACGGTGACGTGAAATTGACCCGGAGATTGCGTTCCGGCAGCATCGCCATCCCACTGATAATCACATCAAACTCCTCAGCGATCAGTTCCGAGATAATGTAGTTCCAGTTCGTCCGCGCAAACTCGACCTCCACCCCCATGTCTGCGGCCACTCTTTTCGCGACATCGATCTCGAAGCCGATCAGCTCGCCCTCGGCATTGCAGGCCGACCAGGGCTCGAACAGACCCAGCCCGACTCTCAGCGTCCCACGATCCTGGACCTCTTCGATGACACTATCAAAGGCCCACCATGGGAAAAACTCGGCCGTCGCGCGCGAGTGGAAACCGCCCATCAGGACAACAACGACCAGACCACACCAGACGTGCTTTGTCCGCATCAGACACCTCCTTTAAAGATTCGCTCCTACTTCTTAGCCCCCTAGCACACGTAACGCGATTTTCAAAATCTAAGGGTTCCATTATCCACATCTATCGTTCTGCAAGACTTGACTGGGAGATTTTCAGATTATCGACCGACTGTTTCAGGCGAGGTCTGGTCGAAGGCAGAGAACAGCGCTAGTATTGGCTCATATTCACTACGACGTTTGTCAACAGGTACGCTACTGCCAAACAAAAAAGGGGGTGCAGTGTGAGCGCGTTGGATCATATTCGAATACTCGATTTAACCCAATTTGAGGCCGGCCCTTCGTGTACTGAAATTTTGGCCTTTCTGGGCGCAGACGTGGTGAAGGTTGAACCGCCCAAAGGCGGGGACCAGGGCCGGTATCTCATTACCGATAAGCCGGGTCTCGATTCGCCCTATTTTCTCTTGTTGAATGCCAGCAAAAAGAGCATCAGCATCAATCTCAAAAGTGAAAAAGGGATGAGCCTGTTTAAGCAACTCGTGCCGCATTTCGATGTCCTGGTCGAGAATTACGGCCCGGGCGCCATCGCCAATCTGGGTCTGGGGTACGATGTTGTCTCTGCAATCAATCCGCGGATTGTCTACGCTCAGGTCAAAGGGTTTGGGACCTACGGTCCATATTCTGGATTCAAGAGCTTTGACATGATTGCGCAGGCCACCGGCGGAGCCATGAGTGTCACCGGCACTCAGGACACGCCACCGCTCCGTCCTGGTCCGACCATAGGCGATACCGGAACCGGGATCCACTGTGCGGTTGGCATTCTCTCGGCCCTGCTCCAGCGCGAGAAAACTGGGACCGGTCAGCGGGTCGAAGTGGCCATGCAGGACGCGGTGGTGAATCTGACCCGCATTGGCATGATGAGTCATTATTACGGCAGCGTCCCGGCCCAACGCTCAGGCAATCGGCTAGCGGCCATGGCCCCAACCGATCTCTACCCATGCGCGCCGGGCGGTCCCAACGATTATGCCTACATCATTAACACCACCCCGGCGATGTGGGAGGGCACCCTGACGACAATCGGACGCTCGGACCTCATCGACGATCCGCGTTTTTGCGACCAGAAAAGCCGCAATAAGCACTTTGACGAAGTGTTTGCAATCATTGCGGACTGGACGAAACAGCGCGACAAATTTGCGGTGATGGAAGCCTTCGGCCAGGCCGGCGTGCCATGTGGAGCCGTACTCGACAGCGGCGATATCCTCGCCAACGAACATCTCAAAGAGCGCGGCATGATCACGACCGTCGAGCATCCAACGCGTGGGTGTTTCACTATGCCAGGCTGCGCAGTCCAGATGTCAGATTCTCCCGCCGAAGTGCAGCCCGCTCCGCTCTTGGGGCAGAACAATGCAGATATTTTCGGCTCTCTACTGGGTCTGACGGAAGGAGATTTGGCGGGACTCAAGGACGACGGCATTATCTAGTCGGTGGCCTCGTTCCTCAAGAGAGACACCCTTGCGGCTCTGCCTCAAAGCTGACACAAAAAAGAGCCGTACAGGAGGACAGGCATGGAAGAGGTCACCAGAGAAATTTTGTGGAATATCTCACTGACAGGCAAGGTAGTGATGTATATCCTACTGTTCACTACCTTCTTTGGTGCGCCGCTCTATCTCGCCTACGAATGGTGGCACCGGATTAAGCACGGGGCGGCGGCCACCCGTATTGATAATATTCCGGAGCGGACCAAACTGTTTCTGCTCGAAGCCTTTGGGCAGGGCAACGTCGTGCAGGAAAAGCCGGGAGGTCTCTACCATCTGACACTCTTTGTCGCTTTCTTCGGCCTGTTCATTGGCACCGGGTTGGTCACCCTTGAGCATGACACGCCCATGCACTTCTATTTTGGAGCCTTTTATAAAGTCTATAAATTTGTCCTCGACACCTGCGGAGTATTGCTCATTGCCGCTTGCGGCCTGTTTCTGTATCGCCGCTACGTCCAGCGACCGGCGGCCCATGCCGGTCCGGCTGAAGAAAAAATGGTTGATAATTTCGAGAACCGCGTCGGCTATGGCCTGCCGCTGCTGCTCATCTTGCTCATTGGCATGACCGGTCTCATGCTGGAAGGGGTTCGTATTCATACCAACCCCGCGAGTCACCCTGGCTGGGCCTATGCGGGGATGGCGTTCGCCGGTGTCTTTGCTCTGGCCGACGCCGGCGAAGGCACGCATCAAATCGTGTGGTGGGTACACCTGCTCATTATCACCGCATTTTTCGGTCTGATTCCGTTTACCAAAATGCGGCATATATTTCTGGCACCGGTCAATATCTTCTTCAGCAATCTGAAACCCCGCGGGCGCCTGGAGCCGATTACCGACTTTGAGACCGCGGAGACCTTTGGCGTCTCGCAGGTTGAAGAGTATAGCTGGAAACAACTGCTCGACATGGCATCCTGCCTTGAGTGTGGACGCTGTACGCTCAACTGTCCCACGGTCAATACGGAGAAGCCGCTGAACCCCAAGAAGCTGGTCATGGTGCAACGCGAGCATCTCATCCAAAAGACGCCCTTTCTCTTACAACTTGCCGCGGTCAAAGCGCAGAACGCGCAAAACGGCGCGCAGGTCGAACTGCCGGTCTGGGATGGGGCGGATATGATTACCAAGGTGGCGACTGAGGATGTCATCTGGGGCTGTACGACGTGTGGCTGGTGTGAGGAAGGCTGCCCGGTCAATATCGAGCATATCCAACGTATTGTGGACATGCGGCGCTACGACGTGATGATGGAAGCGCGGTTTCCACAAGAAGTCGTCAACGTCTTCAAGGGCCTGGAAACCAATTCCAACCCGTGGAATCTGGGTTTTGACAAACGCGCGGATTGGGCGGCCGGTCTGGGCGTGAAGACCCTGGCCGAAGACCCCGAAGCCGAGGTGCTGTATTGGGTTGGTTGCGCCGGTTCGTTTGATGAACGCAACCAAAAAGTCTCTACCGCCATGGTCAATATCTTACAGAAAGCCGGTGTGCGCTTCGCCATTCTGGGCAAAGAGGAAGGCTGTACGGGCGACCCGGCGCGGCGTTTGGGCAACGAATATCTCTACAGCACGCTTGCTGAGCAGAATGTCCAGACCCTGAATGGCTATAATGTCAAGGAAGTGATTACCCAGTGTCCGCACTGCTTCCACACGATTGCCAACGAATATCCGGACCTGGGCGGGAACTATAAAGTCTACCACAGCTCGGAGTATATTGAGGAGCTGGTCAAGCGAGACAAGATCAGCCCGCGCGTCCTGAATGAGCAGAACACGACCTTCCACGACCCCTGCTATCTCAGTCGCCACAATGGTCGTTACGCGCCGCCTCGGGAGGCATTGCGGGCCATTCCGGGCATCAAGCTCAATGACGTCGAGCAGTCGAAAAGCCGTACCTTCTGTTGCGGAGCCGGCGGCGGCTCAGTCTGGAAAGAAGAGACGCAAGGGTCACGTATTAACTACACCCGCGTGGACCAACTCATGAAAGCCGAGCCCGAGACCATTGCCGTTGGCTGCCCTTACTGCATGATCATGATGGACGACGCGGTCAAAGGGAAGGACCTTGACGAGAAAGTTCAGGTCAAAGACCTGGTTGAACTCGTCTCCGAATCACTCAACGACGAGGAAGAGACCGCGCGTGTGGAAGAGGCGGAAACAACCCATTAAACTATCAGGCATTGCACATTCTTCCGTTTCAAAAACCCCCTCCTCTCTCGAAGAGGGATAGGACTGGGGAGAAGGCTTTTCTCCTTCTCCTCTCTGCTTTTCTTTTCGCCTGCCCTGCCCTTTCTTCCTCTTCTCCCCAGGTCATCATCCATCCCCAAAGCGGAACCCCTGTCCACGTCGCAGTCGAAGTTGCAGACACCCAAGAAAAACGTCAACTCGGTCTCATGTATCGCAATGAACTCCCGGCGTTCGGCGGTATGCTCTTCATTTTCCCGCAGGAAAGTCCACTCAGTTTCTGGATGAAAAACACCTCGCTGCCGCTTGATATCCTCTATATCAACGCGGATTTCACCATCGTCCACATCGCCGAAAACACAACCCCCTATTCCACCGCTCAGGTCCCTTCCAGGCACCCAGCCAAATACGTGCTTGAGGTTAATGGCGGATTTTGTCAGCAACATGGCATCGTCGCCGAGGATCGGGTTGAATTCTCGCGGGTTACCTCAAAACTCCTGTCATAGATGAGAGGTCGGAAATAGTTTGGATACGGAGTCAAAAAATGGTAAGGTTCCGCATCGTGACGGTTGCAGCATGCGTCATCCTCTCTGTTTTCGCTGTGCTCACGCTAGGAGTGATGCCGCTCTCTGGGCCCTCGTCAGCCCCTCTCGAATTCTTCCCCTTATCTCCGCCTCTTGTTTCAAGCGAAAAACTGGAAAAAGGGAAATTCCTCGTCGCAGCAAACCATCTTCATGACCCCAATTTCTCACAGACCGTCGTCTATCTCGTTGCCTACAGTCAACGGGGCGCTCTGGGCGTAGTGGTCAATCGCCCGACGAATACTCAATTGGCGAGCGCGCTGCCACATCTGGCAGACCAACCGCACGCGGAGGATGTGATCTATGCCGGAGGTCCGGTAGGACGCACCCGCATGCTCTTACTCGTTCGTTCACAGACATTTCCACTTGGAGAAACGCTCCCGATCACGGAAGAGGTCTCCGTGACGTCCAGTCTCGATAATCTAACTAAGCTGGCTGCGATGACAACGGCACAGTTTCACGTGTACGCGGGCCATGCCGGCTGGTCACCCCTTCAACTTGACTCAGAAGTCGCACGGGGAGACTGGCAGGTTATGCCGGCTGACCCGGCAACGCTTTTTGATACAGACTTGAAAAACGTCTGGTCAGATCTGAGTAATAAGGACACCCGTGACGCCGCGGAGTGGATCCACCATAGACAGCCCATATATCCGGAAAGACCTCAGGGCAGCTATTAAAGAGTTAGGGAGGAAACACTATGGCAAGCGTCGCATGGATTACCCGTTTATTTCACTCCATTGACACCAACGATACTAATACTTTTGCGGACTTCCTCACCTCTGACGCGCTTTTCAAGTTTGCCAATCAAGAGCCAGTTGTCGGGAAAGAGGCTACGCGTCAAACGGTAGCCGAATTTCTCTCCAGCATTAAAGCTATTCATCACGACGTTCTGGACGTCTGGGAGAAGGAGAGGACGACGGCCTGCCACGGCATCGTGACTTATACTCGCCATGACTCCAGTCAACTCCGTGTCCCGTTTGCCAATGTGTTCAAAATGCAGGGAAGTTTGATTCAGGAATATCTGATCTACGTCGATGCGTCGCAGCTCTATACCCCAGAGAGGGACGCGTCGTAGTGCTATTGGATAAGGCCCCAAGCCTACGCTCCTGAACGAGCGTCTTGGTGGAGAGCCCAGACGAAGGGACATTGCCGGATAAAGGCGTGTTTGGATAGGGCCTTTGAGATGCAAGCAGTATACATAGCAAAGATAGAAGGGAGAAACCCTTGTTTTTACCGGTCAGAATCTCTCAAAATAGGGCACGATCAGAATTTGACTTCTTCGCCAGGATGTATTAGCAACCTGTGTGATCTCATGCGGTCGTAGTAGAAGCGGTTCACGAAGGAGACAGAGGAGAATTATGATACCCAGGACATACCTCATAGGGCTGCTCGTGTGCGCCTGTTTTAGCGGCTGGTCGGAATACGTCAGTGCCCAACCAGTTGAACAATTGATAGAAACGCAAAGTGATGCGGTCACGGAGGCCATCCGCTCTCAAGACACAATCGATGCCCTTGCAGACGAAACACAGCGCATGCTGAGCACCTATCGGGATGCCATCCGACAGACAGAAAGCCTTCGCGTCTACGTTGCGCAGCTCGACCGTCTGCTTGACTCCCAGCAGAAAGAATCCGCCTCCCTCGAAACTCAACTCCAAGAAATTGAGGTTACCCAACGCGATATTATGCCTTTGCTCGTCCGCATGCTGGATCATCTCGTTCAGTTTGTCGCCCTGGATATTCCTTTTCTACCCCAAGAACGTCAGGAGCGGCTGAATCGTCTCCGGAACACCTTCGATCAATCGGATCTGACGGTGACCGAGAAGTATCGCAGTATCATGGAGGCGTATCAGATTGAGACGGACTATGGCCGGACGATCGAAGGCTATCGCGGGGCTCTCACTATCGATGGGCAGGAGCGCACGGTTGACTTTTTGCGGATTGGACGGCTGGCGCTGCTGTATCAGGGTCTGGACGGCCAAGAGGTGGGCCACTGGAATCGGAGCACCCAGGAGTGGGAGCCCCTGCCGAGTAGTTATCGACGTGCCATCAATCGGGGGTTACAGATCGCGGCGAAACAGTCAGTTCCCAACCTCCTGCTGCTCCCCGTTCCCGCTCCAAGCGAGGTGACCCAATGAACGTATTACGATGGGGTGTTGTGTGGGCGCTCTTCCTGGTCGGGTCCCCCCGACTGGAGGTTTCTGCGCAAGAAGGTCCCCAATCTCTCCAGGAATTGTTTGACCAGGTTCGTGCTGAGCGGCTGGCCGACTCCGAAGTGCATAGCGAGCGCGAGTCTCGTTTCCTGGCAGAGCGTGACCAACGGCAAAGCATGCTCCAGCAAGCCGAGAGAGAACTCACTAGCGTCAGACAACAGAGCGAAGAGAAACAGGCGGTCTTCAGGACAAACGAAGACAATCTGGTGCAGCTCCGTGACCAACTCAAAGAGCGGGCGGCCTCACTGGGCGAACTGTTCGGTGTCGTCCGGCAGATTTCACGCGATACGGCCGGGATGATCGAGGGGTCGTTCGTTTCCGTCCAGTCCGGCGAGCGAGTCGATTTTCTCAACACAATGGCCGAGAGCACGGAACTCGCTTCGCGGGAAGAGCTTGAGCGGTTGTGGCTTATCCTGCTGGAAGAAATGACACAGTCCGGACAAGTAGTAAAATTTGCCACGACCGTGACCGAGCCAGATGGCGCCCAATCAGAGAGGGAAATTGTCCGGGTCGGGACGTTCAATGGCGTCTCCGAAGGACAGTATCTCCGGTATGTGCCGGAGACCCGTCAGATCGCCGAGTTGGCACGCCAGCCCGAGGGGCAGTATATCAGCGCTGCGCAAGACCTCGAACAGACAACGGAGGGGTATACGGCGTTTGGCGTTGACCCGTCCCGAGGAGCCATTCTGGCGGCTCTCGTGCAAAGGCCAGGCGCGTGGGAACGGATTGAGCAAGGTGGCATCATTGGTTTCGTTATTCTCGCCATCGGTCTGATTGCCGCAGGGTTGATTGTGGAGCGTGCGGTCTATCTATGGCGGGAAGACCGGCGCATGCAGGCGCAACGCCAAATGGATGAGCTCAAAGCCGACAACGCTTTGGGGCGCGTCATGCTCGTATACCAGTATGACACGGATCAAAATGTCGAGACCCTGGAAGCGCGCTTGGACGAAGCGATTCTGGAACAAATTCCGATCCTGGAACGCGGCCTGGCGACGCTCGGAATTTTTGCCGCGGTTGCCCCGCTGCTCGGGCTGCTCGGCACGGTCGTTGGCATGATTGATACCTTTCAGTCCATTACCTTGTTTGGAGCGGGTGATCCGCGGGTCATGTCGGATGGCATTTCACAGGCACTCGTGACCACCCAGCTTGGGTTAAGCGTGGCGATTCCGATCGTCCTGCTGCATTCTCTGCTGTCCAGCAAGAGTGGCCGCCTCGTTCATACCTTAGAAGAACAGAGTGCGGGGATGATCGCTCTGTTAGCCGGGCGGTCGTCCCTCCTAGCCGAGCAGCCGGGTGAGTCCTCCTGATGCTCTATAATCTTCTTATTGGTCCACTCCAACAGTTCTTTGCAACCGGCGGGTCGGCGCTGTGGGCTATTTTTGTGGTCGCTATCGCCTTGTGGGCGCTCATTATCGAACGCTTTGTTTTCTTTTGGACACGCTATCCGTTGCTTGAGGATGAAATCGTCTCTCGCTGGCAGGCCCGTAGCGACCATCAGTCGTGGTATGCTTTCCAGGTTCGCAAGATGGAGATCATCCAGATGGAGTTTCAACTCCGCAGAGGTCTTTCGCTGATTCGGACCCTGACCATTGTGCTGCCCATCCTGGGACTCCTGGGAACGGTGAACGGCATGATTTTCACCTTTACCGTCATGCAATTATTTGGAACCGGCAATGCCAACGGTTTGGCCGGTGGTATTTCCGAAGCGCTGGTCACAACGATGGCCGGATTGGTGTGTGCCGTTCCCGGACTCTATTTCAGTTCTAACTTAGACCGGAGAGCGGCAAAATCTTCTCAGAGGATAGCCGGTCTCTTACGTGTGGACTAAGACGATACAGTAAGGATGGTACCGAATGAGACGTCGCCGGGACAGACGTGACAGTGCTCCTGAGATCAATCTGACGCCGATGATAGATATGGTGTTCATCCTCCTGATCTTCTTTCTGGTCGCATCCTCGTTCGTGAAGGAAGCCGGGATTGAGGTTAACCGACCCGTCGCGCAGACGGCGCAGACGCAAGGGCGTGGGACGATTCGTATTGCGCTGTCAGAAACGGGCGAAATCTGGATGGAGCGGCGCTCGATCGATATTCGGGCCGTCCGGGCAAATGTCGAGCGCATGCTCGCCGAGAGCCCGGAGGCCAGTGTCGTAGTGTTAGCTGATGAAACGGCCCACACCGGCCTGTTGGTACAAGTGATGGATCAGGTCCGCTTGGCCGGCGTGAACGATATCGCGGTTGCCGCCCGACAACAGGAGGGCTGAGGATGTTCAGGCGAGCCGTCGTGTCAGGTCTCGCCGGCCTGACCATTGCCGTCCTGCTCTTTCTGATCATGCACGTGCTGATTGCACGCTCCCAGCGCGCACGTTCCTATCCGGATGCCTACCCCATCGTTGATTTTGTTCGTCTCGCACCTGAGGCACAGCCCCCTCCGCGAGATGAGCGTGAACCACCCGAGGAGCCCCCTCCACCCGAAGTGCCGGCAACTCCAAGCCTGACCTTACAGACGGCGAACCAGCCTCAGCTCTCGGCACCCCAGATTGAAATGACCGCCGCCGTTACGTCGGGTCCTTTGCTCGATATGACCCCCTTGGCTGCGCCGGCCAGCAACACGCAAACGGTCCTGTCAGGACATGAGTTGATGCCGCTGGTCCGAGTCCCACCCCGTTATCCGGGACGCGCCGCACGTCTTCAGATCGAGGGCTCTGTCACGGTTGAGTTCACCATTACGGCAGACGGCAGCGTGTCCGATCCCGCGGTTATCGAATCCGACCCCCCTCGGGTCTTTGACAAGGCAGCCCTGCAAGCCATTGTCCAGTGGAAATTCAAACCCCGCGTAGAGAATGGACAGGCGGTTGAATCGCGCGCGTCGCAGCGGATTGAGTTTGCCCTGGGAGGAGGCTGATGGTGCTCGGCAAAGCATACCGCATTCCAGCGTGGCTCTACGTGCTGTGCGGCCTGGGGATAGTGTCTTTGTGTCTGGCCTGGCCCAGTATCGCTGCCAGCGAGGAACCGAGTTTGTCACAGGAGGTTCACGAGCAATTGGTGGCAGTGCAGGAGCTGATACAAAACGAACAGCATCAAAAAGCCCTGACACAATTACGGACACTCGCAGCAGACACCTCGCTCAGTCCCTATGAAACAGCTCTTGTCCAGCAAACGCTGGGATACGCCCATGCCGGCCTGGAACAATACGATCAAGCCGTCCGCGCCTTTCAGCAATGCCTGGCTGGCGGAGCCTTACCACCAGACAATACCCAAATCGTTCGGTACAACCTGGCCCAAATGCTGATGAGCGCCGAGCGTTACGAGGAGGGGGCTCGTGCGCTGGAAACCTGGTTTGCCAACGAGGAGAGCCCTCGCCCACAGGCGCGAGTTTTTCTTGCCCAGGCGTATATTCAACTCAAACGGTACGCCCGTGCCGAGCAAAATGTTCAGCGGGCAATTGACGGGACAGAGACATTCCACGAAGCCTGGTACCAGATGTTGATTGTCGTCCAGATTGAGCAGGAGAAATTCTCCCAGGCCGCTTCGACACTCCAGCAACTCCTCGCTCAGTATCCGCAGAAAAAAACCTATTGGCAGCAACTCTCGCAGATCTACAGTCAGGAGGAAGAGCACAAACGGGCCGTTGCCACCCTGGCCATGGCCTACAAACTAGGCCTGCTGAACGAACGGGAAGCCATACAGGTCGTACAGTACTATCTGCATCTGGGCTTACCCTATAAAGCCGCCGACCTGTTGATGGATGGATTGAACAAAAAGATTGTGCAGGATGTAGATACCAATCGTGAATTACTCGTAACATGTTGGCTGCACGCGAGAGAGGACCAGCGAGCGTTGGACGTCCTTGAGCAGCTCGCTGACCGTGCCCAAACGGGTAAAATTGACCTTCGGCGTGCCGAGATACTTGCGCAATTAGAACGGTGGCAGGAAGTGACTACCACCGTCTCCGAAGGTTTGAGAAAAGGCGGGCTGACCAATACGGGCAAGGCATTCATGCTCCTCGGTATTGCCGAGTACCGGTCCGGAAACCTGGACGAGAGTAAAGCCGCCTTTACCCAGGCGACTTCCCACAGAGCTTCGGCCAAGCAAGCGCGCCAATGGCTCAGGCTCGTTGAACAGGAAATGGCTAAACAGGAATAATCGAGAGGTCCTGCAGGCCCTGCATTACGCTCCCCTGCCCTGCTCTCCTCGTTCTTGTTCTCGGTGAGTTCTCGGTGAGATGCCACGGCCTAAAAAGTGTTGGCACTGACCGCCCCTTCCTTGATCTTTTTCGTCTCGCATAATACAAGACCAAGGTCCCGCGACTTTGCAAACGGAAGAATAGGAAGAAGTATGGGCCTCAAGGAAACCATCACCAGACTTGAAAACCTCAACCAGCAAGCACTCCAGGGTGGGGGTGCAAAGCGTATTGAACGCCAGCACGAACTCGGCAAAAAAACGGCGCGGGAACGGGTCGACGCCTTTCTTGATCCGGGCAGCTTTATTGAATTGGACCGGTTGAAAACCCACCGCTGCATCGACTTTGACATGGAGAAAACCAAGATTCCGGGCGATGGTGTTGTGACCGGTCATGGGACGGTCGACGGACGTCAGGTTTTTGTTTTCTCCCAAGATTTTACCGTTTTTGGCGGCAGTCTCTCCAGCGCGTTTTCCGAGAAAGTGTGTAAGGTCATGGACCTGGCCATGAAAACGGGCTGTCCGGTTGTTGGCATTAATGACTCGGGTGGCGCACGCATTCAGGAAGGGGTAGAGAGTCTGGCGGGCTATGGGGAGATTTTTCTCCGCAACGTCCTGAGCTCAGGCGTCGTGCCCCAAATCTCCGCCATCATGGGCCCATGTGCCGGCGGAGCGGTCTATTCTCCGGCTATCACCGACTTTATCTTCATGGTCGAGAATTCCAGCTATATGTTTATCACTGGGCCGGATGTCATTAAGACGGTCACGCATGAAGAGGTGACCATGCAGGAGTTGGGTGGGGCAGAAACGCATAATGCGACCAGCGGGGTCGCTCATTTTGCCTCCCCGGACGAAGATGAGTGCTTTCACTCGATTCGCGAACTGCTGAGCTATCTCCCCAGCAATAATATGGAAGACCCACCGTTTCAGCCAACCACAGATGACCCGAATCGGCGCGATGAGGCCCTCAACCAGATCGTTCCGGATAACCCCAACCGACCCTACGACGTCACCGAAATCATTCGGTCGGTGGCGGACGAGCAGCATTTCTTCGAAGTCCAGAAAGACTACGCACGCAACATCGTCGTTGGGTTTGCCCGGCTTGGCGGTAAACCAGTCGGCGTAGTCGCCAATCAGCCCGCCTTTCTGGCCGGCGTACTCGATATTGACGCCTCGGTCAAAGGGAGTCGATTCGTCCGTTTTTGCGATTGTTTTAATATCCCCCTTATCAGCTTTATCGATGTACCGGGTTTTCTCCCAGGGACATCCCAGGAATACGGCGGGATTATTCGTCACGGCGCAAAACTGCTCTACGCCTACTGCGAAGCCACCGTGCCAAAAATTTCCGTCATTACGCGCAAAGCCTACGGCGGTGCTTATGTTGTCATGTCGAGTAAGGCTATTCGCGGGGATATTAATCTCGCCTATCCGACTGGTGAGATCGCAGTCATGGGTCCAGACGGCGCGGTGAACATCATTTTCCGTAACGCCATCAAAGACGCACAAGACCGGGACGCCGAGCGGACCAAATTGGTTGAGGAATACCGCGAGACATTTGCCAATCCATTCAAAGCGGCAGAATTAGGTTATATCGATGAGATCATCATTCCTGCGGATACGCGTCCCCGCCTCATCCAGGCACTCATGATGCTGCAAAACAAACGGGAGAAAAATCCGCCCAAGAAGCATGGCAATATTCCCCTATAAGGGGGCGAGATTGCGGATGGGTGAGCAAACACCCACCTCAATCCCGCCAAGGTAGGACCTATGTTCAAACGTGTACTGATCGCAAACCGGGGAGAAATCGCCGTTCGAGTCATTCGCGCCTGCCAGGAACTCGGCATTGAGACCGTGGCCGTGTATTCAGACGCGGACCGCTCCGCCCTGCACGTCCAATACGCCGACCAGGCCTATCCGATTGGTCCAGCCCCGTCCTCGGAGAGCTATCTGGTGATTGAAAAAATCCTTGATGTAGCCAAGCGAAGCGGCGTGGACGCGATTCACCCAGGATACGGTTTTCTGTCTGAACGTGCGCCGTTTTCCAGAGCGTGCAGTGAGGCCGGCATTACCTTTATCGGACCGCACCCTGAGGCGATTGAAAAGATGGGTGACAAGGTGACCGCACGGGCCATTATGGAAGACGCAAACGTCCCGGTTGTGCCAGGCACCGATGTGTTAGGCGCTGAGGACGACGTTGTGGCTGCCGCGGAAAAAATCGGCTTTCCCGTCATGTTCAAAGCCTCAGCCGGTGGCGGGGGTAAAGGCATGCGGCTGGTCGAAAAAAAAGAAGACGTGCTGTCCGCCCTGCGTGGGGTACGCTCTGAGGCGCAGTCATCGTTTGGCGATGACCGGATGTATATGGAGAAATTTGTTGAAAAGCCGCGCCACGTTGAAGTCCAAGTCTTGGGCGATACGCATGGCAACATTATTCACCTGTACGAACGCGAGTGTTCCCTCCAACGTCGGCATCAAAAGGTCATCGAAGAGTCACCCTCAACGGCAATCAGCCAGGACATCCGCGAACAGATGGGCAGGGTAGCGGTTGAGGCGGCCAAGGCCGTGAATTATGTCGGGGCCGGAACCGTGGAGTTCTTGGTAGACGCTCGACAGAACTTCTACTTCCTGGAGATGAATACCCGCATCCAGGTCGAGCATCCGATTACCGAACTCGTCACCGGAGTGGACCTGGTGAAAGCCCAGATCGAGATTGCGACCGGAGCGCCCCTGGCCATACGGCAAGACGCGGTCCAACAGCGGGGTTGGGCGATCGAATGTCGGATTTATGCTGAAGATCCGGCTCGGGACTTCTTTCCGTCCCCCGGAAAGATACAAATCCTGCGTACTCCCGGCGGCTACGGCATCCGCGATGACAGCGGCGTGTACGAAGGCTGGGAGGTTCCGATCCATTACGATCCCATGATCTCCAAGCTGTGTACCTATGGTCGTACCCGAGACGAAGCCATTCAGCGCATGCTGCGGGCGCTCCAGGAATACACCGTCGAAGGGATTATTACCAATATTCCTTTTCACCGCTGGGCGCTGACCCATCCCCGCTTTGTGTCAGGCGACTTGGACACTGGCTTTATTCCTCAAGAGTATGGGGGATTGCCGGAAGAAGAAGACCACCTGCGGCATGAAATCATTCTGGCGGCGGCAGCCCTCGCGGCTTATCACAAAGACAAAGAACTCGCCAAATCGGTCTCCGGCCCGACGGGAAGCTCTGGAAACGTCTCGGCCTGGCGCGCCACTGGCTGGCGTGAAGGCGTCCGTTAGCAAACGAAAAGCACCGCCCAAGCAAGGACTGCATCTCTATGGCCTATAAAGCACTGCTCGGCGACCAGACCTATACTATCAGCGTCCACGAGTTGGACGAACATCAGTATAAAATCGTCATCGACGCTGAAGAGCATATCATCGACGGCAGACGCTTGACCGGCCATATGTACTCGCTCATTGTTGAGAACAAGTCGTTTACCGTCGATGTGGCGGAAAAAGACGACGAGTATACCGTCGCTTATGAAGGTAAAAGTTTTCAGGTCGGCGTGCTTGATGAACGCAAGGCCCGCCGGGGCGGAGCCGGGGCGAGTCTGGGTGGAGCGGGCGAGAAAGATGTGTGTTCGATGATGCCGGGGAAAGTGGTCGAACTCCTGGTACAGGCAGGCGATGCCGTAGAAAAAGATCAGGGCGTCATCATCATTGAGGCGATGAAAATGGAAAATGAAATCCGCGCTCCCGTTGCCGGAACGGTCAAAGCCGTCCACGTTGAGACGGGTCAGGCGGTGGAATCCGGAGAACTGCTCGTCGAACTTGAATAAGCATCTCTTCGCAAGGTGGCTGCTTGCAGAGCCACACGATTCGCCGTTATGAGCGAAGCCTTCTCTCCCACAGATACGCAGAAGCTTGCCCCATTCTTCACCAATCTGACTGAACCCGTCTTTGGCCTGAAACTCCCCCAAGAAGTCGCCGGCGCCCTCTTCTCCCGCTACAGCCGGTCGGCAAAGAGCTTACGTCAAATTTTTCTGGATGAATTTCTTGGTCAGGCGGACCTCCAGGGCAGTCTATTTGGCGCTGGAGCCGCTCCAAGCGACGGGGGCCAGGCCATCCAAAAGGCACGGGCATTCTATGACCGCGTCCTCGTCGGCTATGGTGACGATTCGGTCGCCCAACTTGGTGGCGCCCACATCGCCTGTGAGAGGATTTCAAACGTTGCCGCCAAAATTCTTGAAGATGCCCGGATCGGTATCGCCCCGCTGGAGAAGTCGACCCGCTATGTCCGCTTTGACAGCCAGGGTCCTGACGGCGACTACCTTTTCTATCAGGAACCGACCATCATGGGCTCGTCGCATCGGGAGGCGTATCTCAGCTGTATGCGCCACTTGTTCGAGACCTATGCCGCCCAAATCGAGCCCATGATCGCCTTTGTGCGAGATAGCCTGCCCATCGACACCGTCGAATGGAAACATCCACAAACGGGCGCCCCCCTCACCTATACGGACGCACAGCAGGACGAAACGCTCAGAAGATGGGTCGAGGGGGCGTATCGCTCGACTGTCAGAGCACACGCCTGCGACATCCTGCGCTCGTATCTCCCGGCAGCCACCCTGACGAACGTTGGCATCTTCGGTGTCGGCCAAGCTTTTGAACACCTGCTCAACAAACTGTATTCGCTTGACTTGGCCGAGGCTCAGGATATCGCCAAGCCTATGCACAAAGCCCTAGAGGCGCTCATTCCGTCTTTTGTCAAACGCGCCCAGCCTAACGAATACTTAAGGCAAACAGCAGCGGATACCCGGGCCTTGTCGCAGACACTCCTGGACGGACAGAGCGTTCAATCGACCGAGGCGGTCAGTCTCGTCGATTACGACCGGGACGCTGAGGATCGCATCCTGGCGGCTATTCTCTACCCGAATGTGCGCCTGCCGCTCGGCCAGGTGCGCTCTCTGGTGAAAAACCTCCCGGCTGAACGACGGGCACAGGTCTTCGACGCCTACATCGGACAGCGCCGGCATCGCCGAGACAAACCCGGCCGGGCACTTGAGCAGGCATATTATACATTCGATATCATTGGCAATCTGGGAATCTACCGTGATCTCCAACGGCATAGAATCCTCACTCAGGAGCGCCAGGATTTCACTACCGCGCATGGCTATGACACACCGCCTGAGATCGAGCAAGCCGGGTTCCAGGCAGCATTTATGGAGAGCATGGAACGGGCGGCCACGGTGTACGAGCGAATCTTCGCGGATTTTCCGGCCGAGGCGCAATACATCGTGCCGTTTGCCTATCGGGTCCGGTGGTATATGAAACTCAACCTGCGCGAAGCCATTCATATGGGTGAACTCCGCACCCTGCCGCAAGGCCACCCGGACTATCGCCTTATAGTCCAGGAGATGTGGCGGCTCGTCGGCGAGGTCCACCCGACCCTCGCCCGGAGCGCCACCTTTCTCGATTGGCAGACCTACCGCCTCGGTCGCCTCCAGTCTGAAATGCGGACCGAGTATAAAAAGTCTCGGCTTACTCCGGCCACTTGACCTGATGCTCTTGGGCCATGAAGTTGGTAATAAGCGCTTGATCCAGGAACTTCGCGCCATCTGGCCATGAACCTTCGGTAAATTCTTGTGAATTGACCAACGTATCCCACGCCGCCAAATCTTCGACCCAGAGTTGGGCCACGCCGTCCCATTTTGGCTCGGCATAGCTATAGGCCGCGTCGATGGTATGGCACTGCACGTAGCGCTGGAGCCCCGGCAATTCACACACGATCGGGCCGTGGACCTCAATCCAGTATTGCCGAAAGTCTTCAAGGCTCATGCCCGGCTTTCGTTTGAGTTGAAAAATGCCTTTCACCTGCTGTGGGGTTTGCGGACCGTCCTTGATGACGTGGTCGTGTGTTACCAACCATTCCACACGGTTCATATCAATGAAATTGGGTTCGTCGGCGAGCGCACCGTTCACATATTCGGCACTCGTACGCAAGGCATCTATCGCCGCTTGATCCTCAATCCAGGCTTCCGCCGCCCCATCATAGGGCGAGTTCGTTCCCTCCAACGGAATACGGTGACTCTGCTCATACCGCCACGTCTGAGCGATACGCGCGGCAATCGGCCCGTGGGTTTCCTTCCAGTAGCGATGAAACTCTTCATCGCTCAGAGATGGCTTTCTGGTAATGAAATACAGGATATGCAACATATTTCTTCCTCCTTTTGATCAAGGTGACTCTCCCCGTCTTGTATACTTCTGGAGTCGTCTGAACAAACGCTTTGCCACACAGAGCGGGTGTCACCCCGACTGCGTCGTGGACAACCCCTCTTCCTGTTTATTAAACCACCTGAGGGCACGCGATAAATACTGTAATCCTGAGATAGTGACGGTGGCTCCGGCAAGAATCTCGCTCGCATCCCGGAGGAGTGGAATTTGCCAAGCGGCATTATGCAAGGCGACCAGGGCCATACTGACCGTCAGCAACTGAAAGAACGTACTGGCTTTTCCAATAAGCGTCGGTCGGACTTCGATGGCATGCCCCGTGACAAAAAACAGCACACTATAGCCAATCAGAATAATCACATCTCGCATGATCACCAGGACTGCAAGCCAGCGAGGAATATCACCCAAAAAGGCGAGAATGACAAAGGAACTCACCAGGAGCAGTTTATCTGCCAGGGGATCAATGAACGCGCCCAATGTCGTCCGCGCGTCCAGCCAGCGGGCCAGCAGGCCATCAAGTGAGTCGGTAATACCCGCCAGAATAAAGACGATCAGCGCCTCGGTGTAGCGTTCGTCCACCAGCAGGATCAAAAAGATCGGAATCGCCCCTATGCGTAACAGGGTAATGAAGTTGGGAAGATTGAGTACAGAGAACACCGGGAATGAGCAATCCCCTTTTTTAATAACTAGACCTTCGCGTGCTGACGGGTCTGTGCCAGGCGTTTCTTGAGCTGGCCTGCCACTTTCGCCGACACCCGCGTTGCCACCTGCACGCAGGTCTCCGTATACGTTTCTTCTATCACTGTTCCGCTGCGTCGCAACCAGGCCATCAGATCCCCACTGCCAAGCGGCACCTCAACCTCGATCACCTTTTGATCGAGGGTACACAGCCGGGCGATTTCCTCTACCAGCGGCTCAATGCCTGTCCCCTGCTTTGCCGAGATACGAAACACGCTATCCCGGTCATACTCGCGCCCGTTCGTGGTCCGTACCGAGGAAGAACCCCACCAGTCGTCCATATCGAATGCGTCATGGCAGTGGGCCTTGTCATCTGAGGTCTGCGCCAGCCCGTCGATCTTATTCAACACGGTAACAGTCGGTTTATTCCGTACTCCCATGTCTTCGAGCACACGTTCGGCAATACGTTGATGCTCGGACCAACGCGGATGGGTTGCATCAATCACGTGCAGCAGTACGTCCGCCGTCCGTATTTCTTCCAGCGTCCCCTTGAACGCGTCCACGAGTTGGTGCGGAAGTTTATTGATAAGCCCGACCGTGTCGGTGAGGAGCACAGATTGACCGTTGGGGAGATCAAGCCGGCGGCTCGTCGGGTCCAGCGTGGCAAATAGCTTGTCCTCGACAAAGACTTCGGCCTGGGTCAGCCGATTCATCAAGGTCGATTTTCCCGCATTGGTATAGCCGACGAGCGCCACGCAGGGGAAGGGAACCCGAGCCCGTTCCTGCCGATGCAGGGATCGGGTGCGTTCGACCTCGTGCAGCTTACGGCGCAAGGTCGCAATACGTTCGCGAATACGGCGCCGGTCCACCTCAAGCTGTGATTCACCAGGGCCGCGTGTCCCTACCCCCCCACCAAGGCGCGACAGATGGGTCCATTGGCGCGTGAGTCGGGGACGCAGGTATTCAAGCTGGGCCAGCTCGACTTGCAATTTACCCGCCTGGCTGCGGGCGCGTTGGGCAAAGATGTCAAGGATGAGTTGGCTTCGGTCAATGACCTTACAGCCTAACGCGCGCTCTAAATTGCGCTGCTGAGCCGGAGATAAGCTCTCGTCAAAGATCACAACCCCGGCCCGGAGTTCCTCCCGGAGTTGTTTCACTTCCTCAATCTTGCCGGCCCCAATAAATGAGGCGGGACGGACCCCATGGCGCAGATGCTGAATAGTCTGGCCCGAGACCGTCAGACCGGCAGTCTCGCTCAGGCGGGCGAGTTCTTCGATCGACTCTTGGGCTGAGAAGAGCCCACCCGCTGTTTCTCCTTTTGGTCCCCCGGAGTCGATGCCGACAAGAAAAGCGCGCTCCGGCGGCGGAGTGCATTCAGCTGCGTATCGACGCTGGCGGCCAGCCACAGGCGGTTATCTCCCCTTCTTTCCTGTGCGTACGCTACTGAAACGAGGCGGCGCCACGATCAAATAGCTGTTCAACATCCGTCCGCATCTCCACAGTCGGTGCGACCTTGAGCTGTTCCGGCAATGAGATGACCGTTTCGGAATGATCCGCATGGAGCACGTGCAAAAACGTCTGACACCGGCCCTGGTGTTTTGTCAGGACCGTCTTGAGTTCAACGATATCTTCCCTGGTCGTGCTGTCAGCCGACACTTGGATATGGACCTGCTTGACCTCGGCCTTCGCCACAGCGTTGAGCGGTACAATCTCATTGGCGATAATTTGACACCGCTCCTCATCGACATCGAGTGAGCCGCTCACCAGTACCGGCTGCTCGGAATGGACTTCGGCTTCATGACGCCGATAGGCCTCCGGCCATACAATGACCTCAACGCCTCCGGCCTTATCCTCCAGGGTATACGTCGCGTAGCGGTCTCCCTTTTTGTTATTCTTGAGTTTCAGCGACTGAACCACACCGGCGAGACGAACTTTCTCTTGATGACTGCGTCCTTTGAGGTCCGCCGTAGTCAGAGAGGTCACACCGTGCAATCGCCCGACATATTTATCCAGCGGGTGGCCGGTGATAAAAAAGCCGAGCGTTTCGCGTTCCTTATTCAGCTTCTCGATGTCCGACCACTCTTCAGTCTGGGGCAACTCAGGCAGGGCCGGGTCTGCGCCGCCATTGACAAATAAGCCCATCTGGTTGGCATTGCTGTGACCACTCGCCTTTTGGGCGGCCCAGCGCATGACGTCTTCAACGCCTGCCAGGAGTTGGGCGCGGGGCGTCTGAAACGAATCAAACGCCCCGCATTTAATCAAACTCTCCATCACCCGTTTATTCGCTTGCGCACTCTGCACCCGGGTACAAAAGTCATAGAGGTCCGTAAAGGGTCCATCCTGGCGGGCTTCCTGAATCACCTCAATCGCTTTGGACCCCACACCCTTTACCGCACCGAGTCCAAAACGAATAGTCTGACCACGAACGGTAAAATCCTCACCGCTTTCATTCACGTCGGGTGGCAGCACCGGGATGTTATGCGTCCGACATTCTGCCATGTTTTTATACGTTTTATTGGTATCCCCCATTTCCAGGCTGGTGAGGGCCGCCATGAATTCCTGCGGGAAGTGGGTTTTCAAATACGCGGTTTGGTAGGAAATCAGAGCGTAGGAGGCCGCATGGGATTTATTAAATCCATACGCGGCAAAGGTCTCCATGGCGTCAAAAATTTCTCCGGCAAGTTTATCCTTAATCTTGTTCTCTGACGCGCCTTTCAGGAATTTGGCCCGCTCCTCCTGCATGACTTCCTTTTTCTTTTTCCCCATGGCACGGCGCAGATTATCCGCGTCACTCAAGGAGTAGCCGGCCAGGGTTTGCGCAATCTGCATGACCTGCTCTTGGTAAATCGTGACCCCATAGGTTTCTTTGAGAACGGGTTCAAGCAGCGGGTGCGGATAGGACACCGCTTCTTTGCCATGTTTGCGCTTAATAAATTGCTCGGCCGCCCCGCTGTCGAGCGGTCCGGGGCGAAACAGCGCAATCACGGCAAAGATGTCTTCAAAACAACTCGGCTTGAGCTGCGTGATCAGCTTGCGAATGCCACTCCCCTCCATCTGGAAAACACCGACCGTGTCCCCCCGGGTCAGCGCTCGATAGGTTTGCTTGTCGTCAAACGGAATCGTGCTCAGATCAATAACAGTGCTGCGACTCTCCTCAATCCGCCTCACTACGTCATGGATCAGCGTCAACGTCTTTAAGCCGAGAAAATCAAACTTGATCAGCCCAATGGTATCGACATCCGGACCGGCATATTGGGTCAGGACATTCTTTTCCTTGTCAACATAGAGCGGCAGATGCTCAACGAGGGGGTTCGGCGCAATCACAATCCCAGCCGCATGTTTCGAGGCGTGCCGCAATAAGCCTTCAAGTTTCAGTGAATGAGCAAAGAGCTTCTGCTCACGCTCCCCGTGTTCGCGCACCTCGCGCAGCCGCGGTTCCATATCGAGCGCGGTTTCCAGCGGGTGGTCCTTGCCTTGTTTTGGTGCGGGATAGAGTTTGGCAATGCGGTCGGTTTCGCCGTACGAGAACTCCAAAGCCCGGCCTACGTCCTTAATCGCTTGTTTGCCCTTGAGGGTTCCGAACGTAATAATCTGGGCGACCTTGTCCTCGCCATATTTGTCCTTGATATAACGGATGACCTCGTCCCGTCGCTCGTAACAGAAGTCCACATCGATATCGGGCATACTCTTCCGGCCCGGATTCAGAAACCGCTCAAACAGCAAATGGTAGCGGATGGGATCAATGTCCGTAATCTTGAGCGCATAGGCCACAAGGCTCCCCGCCGCCGACCCACGGCCCGGACCAACCGGAATCCCCTGCGACCGAGCATAGCCAATGAAGTCGGCCACAATCAGGAAGTAGCCCGGAAAGCCCATTTCCCCAATGACTTTGAGTTCATAGTCCAGGCGGTCTCGATATGCCTGTTCTTTGGCGCTGTCCCAATCTTCCTCAGTACGGAGGGGCTTGAGGCGTTCTTCCAGGCCTTCACGGGCCGTCTGCTCCAAACAGTCTTCCAGCGTCCCACCGGACTGCACATCATAGTTCGGGAAATAGAAGTTGCCAAAGGACAAGTCGAGGTTACACCGGTCTGCGACTTCGACCGTATTGGCAATCGCGTCGGGACAGTGGGCAAACTCGGCGATCATTTCCTCCGGGGTTTTGACGTAGAGCTGGTCGGTCCCGAACCGCCAGCGATTCTCGTCGGACATGACTTTGGCGCTCTGGACGCACAGCAGGATTTCGTGGGCTTCGGCATCCTCGGCTTTCAGGTAATGACAGTCATTGGTGGCAATCAGGGGGAGCGACTTCTGGCGGGCCAGTTCGATCAGGGCCGGGTTGACCTTTTCCTGTTCCGGCAGATGATTGGCCTGAATCTCGACATAAAAACGCTCATCAAAAATCGCGGCGTATTCTTCGGCCGCGGTGCGGGCACGTTGGCCGTCGTCGCGCAGCATGGCGCGGGCCAGTTCGCCGCTGAGGCAGCCGGACAGGGCAATCAGGCCACCGTTGAGTTCGCGCAGCAGTTCGCGGTCAACGCGGGGTTTGCGGTAAAATCCCTCGGTGAATCCAGCCGTCACCAAGCGACACAGATTCCGGTAGCCCTCCAGGTTCATGGCCAGCAGAATCAGATGAAAATTCCCACCATGCTCCAGGTCTTCCGCGCCCAGACGCTGCTTATCAAAGCGGCTCTTGGGCGCGACATACATCTCACAGCCGAGGATGGGTTTAATGCCATGGCTGGCTGCGGTCCGGTAGAAGTCGATCGCGCCAAACATATTGCCATGATCGGTCATGGCCACCGCGGACATGCCGTGCTCTGCCACCCGCGGCATCAGATGTGAGACCTTATTGGCCCCGTCAAGCAAACTATACTGCGTGTGCAAATGGAGATGTACAAAATCCTTCACTACATCCTCCCCTCATTCCCATTCAATGGTTGCCGGTGGTTTGGAAGAAATATCGTAGACGACCCGGTTGATGCCGCGGACTTCGTTAATAATACGGTTAGATATCGTCCCCAGTAGCTCACCGGGCAGACGCGTCCAGTCCGCGGTCATGCCGTCCACACTCTCAACGGCCCGGATGGCCACAACATACTCATACGTCCGCGCATCGCCCATGACACCGACCGTCTTGACCGGTAGTAACACGGCGAAGGCCTGCCAGACCCGGTCATAATAGCCGGCGGCCCGGATTTCCTGGTCGACAATGGCGTCTGAGGCACGTAGCAGGTCCAGGAATTCGGCTCGCACCGGACCGAGTATACGAATCGCCAATCCCGGTCCAGGAAAAGGCTGGCGTCCGACGATGTCCTCGGGAAGACCAAGCAGCCGGCCCAACCCGCGCACTTCGTCTTTGAATAATTCCCGCAGCGGTTCCACCAATCTGAGCCGCATCCGTTCCGGCAGACCGCCAACATTATGATGGCTCTTGATAGTTGCCGCTGGCCCCTTAAAGGAAACGGACTCAATCACGTCAGGATACAGGGTGCCTTGGGCCAGGAATTCCACATCCGGCAGCGAGGCCGCTTCTTCTTCAAAGACCTCAATAAAGACGTGGCCGATAATGCGCCGCTTACGTTCCGGGTCGTCGACCCCAGCAAGGCGCTCAAGAAAACGCTCTGCCGCGTTGACTGGCCTGATATTCAATCCCAGTTGGGAGAACACGCGCACGACACTGTCCGCCTCGCCCTGACGCAAGAGGCCGTTGTCAACAAAAATACAGGTCAGACGATCGCCAAGCGCCCGATGAATCAAGAGGGCGACAACGGCCGAATCCACCCCACCGCTCAGACCACACACGACCCGTTTGTCTCCAACCTGGTCACGAATGCGTTGGATTTCGCGTTCGATAAAGCCTTCCATCGTCCAGTCTGCGGCACAGCCACAAATCCGGAAGAGAAAATTGTGGAGGACATCTTTCCCCCTCTCGGTATGGATAACTTCGGGGTGAAACTGGACACCGAAATATCGGCCCGAATCATCGCGGCAGGCGGCTATGGGTGAGTTGTCCGAACGGGCCAGGACCGTCCAGCCTGTGGGTAGGGATTCCATTTTGTCACCATGGCTCATCCAGACCTGAGTCGAGGCCGTAGACGAGAAACCGGCGAACAGGTCGGTCGTATCATCGACCATCAGTTGGGCCGGACCAAACTCGCGCCGTTCCGCCTGAGCAACCTGTCCTCCGGCCAGTTGGTGCAGCACTCCCATGCCATAGCAAATCCCCAAAAACGGAACCGGCAGACCAAGGATTGAGGCGGCGAGCGCCGGAGCGTCTTCGTCGTACACACTGGCCGGCCCGCCCGACAGAATAACGCCTTCGGGATTGAGGGCCTGAATACGATCCACGGAGATATTGTAGGGGTGAATTTCGCAGTAGACCTGCGCTTCACGAACGCGCCGGGCAATCAACTGCGTATACTGACTGCCGAAATCAAGAACCAGAATCATACCTTCCACCACCAGGGCCGGCCCGTAGCGCACAGCGGCTTTGGGCCGAAGTGCCCATCTTCCCTACTCCAGCCGATAATTGGGCGCTTCCTTGGTAATAATCACGTCGTGGACGTGGTTTTCTCGTAGCCCGGCCGGAGAGACCCGGACAAACCGGACCTTGGTTCTGAGCTCCTCCAGATTGTGGCAGCCGGTATAGCCCATGCCGGCTTTCAGGCCACCAACCAACTGATCGACGACGACCGATAATGGTCCCTTGTACGGCACTCGCCCCTCAATCCCCTCGGGCACCAGCTTACCCGCGCTTTCCTCCGTGTCTTGAAAATACCGGTTCCGGCTTCCTTCCCGCTCGCGCATGGCCTCGAGCGAGCCCATGCCTCGGTATTGTTTATACGAACGGCCTTGATACAGAATGGTCTCGCCTGGGCTTTCTTCCGTGCCGGCGAAGAGGCTGCCGATCATGACTGCCTGCGCGCCGGCGGCCAATGCCTTCACAATATCGCCGGAAAAACGAATCCCGCCGTCAGAAATCACCGGGACTCCGGCCCGCTCGGCAACCCGGACCGTGTCAACCACTGCCGTCAGCTGCGGCACCCCCACCCCCGAGACCACCCGCGTGGTACAGATGGACGCGGGCCCGATACCGACTTTAATTCCGTCTGCGCCGGCCCCGATCAGCGCCTGCGCCCCCTCAGCCGTGGCGATATTACCCGCCACGACCTCCAGACCTCTAAAATTGCGTTTCAGAGATCTGAGCGTCTCAATGACGCTGGTCGTGTGTCCGTGAGCCGTATCAAGAACGACCACATCAGCACCCGCCTCAACGACAGCTTCCGTCCGCGCTTCCCAGTCATCACCGGTCCCAATAGCGGCCGCGACCCGGAGACGCCCATACTCATCCTTACAGGCATGTGGGTGTTGGCTCGTTTTCTCAATATCCTTGACGGTGATGAGCCCCTTGAGATGCATGGTTTCATCAACAACCAGCAGTTTTTCGATCCGATGCGTATGCAGAATTTCTTCCGCTTCTTCGCGGCTAATCCCCGGCCGGGCGGTCACGAGATTATCTTTGGTCATCACTTCTGAGACCAAGCGGTCGAGCCGTTTTTCAAAACGGAGATCACGGTTGGTTAAAATACCGACCAGTTTGTCATCCTTGATAACCGGTAGCCCGGATATATGGGAGCGGTCCATGATATCCCGCGCCTGAGCGAGAGTCGTGTCGGGCGTCACGGTAATGGGGTCGATAATGACGCCGCTCTCATGCTTTTTGACCTTGGCAACCTCTGCGGCCTGCGCTGGAATGCCCAGATTGCGATGGATGACTCCGATACCGCCCGCCTGAGCCATGGCAATGGCAGCCCGCGCCTCAGTCACCGTATCCATGGCTGCGCTCACCAACGGCGTATTCAGGCGAATCGTTCGCGTGACAGAGGTCGAGACATCCGCGTCTTTGGGTAAAAAATCGGATTCACCAGGCAGAAGGAGGATGTCGTCAAAGGTGAGACCCTCGGGGATTTCTGCGGGCAGCATAGGCATATTCCTCAGTGCATAGTTACAAAAAAGCCCATCTCGTCTACGGATGAGATGGGCTCCATTTCTTGTCGTGTCAGACAGTCGTCGCTGCCATGCTTCCCCTTATCAAACCCCTATCCCTTTCGCAAGCCGGAGCGTGAGGCACAATATATAGGGGTATCCGCGCATTTTTCAATCAGGCGATCTCTTTCATTTTCTGATAGGTTGCGTGGTCCATCCAGCCTGACACCTTGCGCGGATTCGTTTCCACCTCAACGTCCTCCAGGACTTGGGTCTGGCAGGCCAAGCGGTAGGATTTCCCTTCCCAGGCGACGTGCTTCTCCTCCCTGACACTCAGCGGTGAGAGGGCTCGGTGATCGTTCACTTTCACCCGACACGTCCCACAAAACCCCTTGCCGCGGCAATTGAGCAATTTTGCAGGAAACGGCATTCCGGTAAATGGATCGGGGCCAAAGAGCGGGTAGAGGTCGATCTTGTTCTCCAGGGCGACCTCACGCAGGTTCGATCCTTTGGCCACTTCAATTGTCAATTCCTGCTTAATAAACGTTACTGACGGCATGCGCTTGCAGCCTCCTTCACCCTCGTGTTAGGCAGTTGTTTATCTGGTCTGACCACACAAATCCAGAGGTGGGGTATGTATGTTGATGTGAGTTGCAGAAAATGTGGACAGCAAAAACGGATGGACATTGGCGCTCCTCGCAATGATGCCCTTGAAGACCATCTGCACTACTTGAAAGAGCGTCCCACCCACCAGCCCAGCTTTCAGTGTTTTGGCGGTCATTTTGAACTGTCGGCTCCGCTGCCTGACTTTTGGGACATCCACTGGGAGACGCTCGGAGAAACTGAGAAACAGCCGACCTGACTCAATACAACCGGCATTGGAGCATGCATGGCACGGCAACCAGAACAAAGTGGAGAATTCTTCACCGAGACCACCACCCCGCAAGCCTCGCAAGAAGTCAAGCGATGGCATCAAGACCCTGACTATCGCCCTCCGTTTCGCATTATCCGCTGGCGGGTCATTGATGAAGTGTGGAACGGGCAAAGCGCTATCGATGCGGTTGTCCTCGTTGAAGTGGACAAACAACATGATTTTGGGGCGGCGCAAGGGGTGGGAGGCGTCCATGCGCTGGACCAAGCCCTCCGTCAGGTTCTGACGAAGCACTTCTCCTTTCTTGCGGGCGTAGACCTCGTTGAATTGTATACCCATCGTGGCGGTGCCGGGACAGCAGCAGAGGTGGTGTCCATCATGAAGTTCAGCGACGGCAGACAGCACTGGAGCACCATGCGTCAATCGCGCGACTTACTCGAATCAGCCTGGCTGGCCCTGATTGACGGGTACGAGTGGATTATTGCCAAATCTCGTCAGAAAAGAATGTCACGATAGAGAAGAGGAAACGAGATGCCAAAAGCACGCCTGGACTGGCAGTATCATCGCCCGAGTTGAGTGACCTGCAAAAAAGCGCAAGAGTTTCTTGCGCAGAAAGCGGTGACCGCCGCCAGCATTGTGAATGCGCGCAAAGAGCAATTTGATCGCGTTCGGACACTGGAATTGCTACAACCGCTCAGCGAAGTTGTTGCCGTAAAGGGCAAAAAGATACTGCGTTTTTCCCTGAAAAAGGGCCAGCCACCACCTGACACATTGCTTTCGGCCGTCGTTGGCCCCTCAGGTAATCTGCGTGCCCCGGCCATACGCGCAGGCAAGCGGCTTGTGGTTGGCTTCCATCCCGACGTCTATGGTGAACTTTTTGGGTAGAAGACCCCCTCACCCTCGGCCCAGCAGGAGCGGGGAGGTCGTTCGAGGTCAAGTTCTCCGTAGGGGTAATTCATGAATTGCCCCTACCCGTGCCCAGCGGCCCCCAGCCCCCGGCCCCCCGACCAAGACGGATGAAGCAGATTCGGCCCCCGTCCCCCTCGCTCTTCCTGGGAGCGCGGCCATCTTGGCCGCGTTGCGGGCTCGAAGCCTGCACTCCTGGAGCATCACCCCGCCGAGGAGCCGTGCAATAATAGGCCATGGCTACACTCCTCGTTCCCTTTTCCGATAGGTCTCGTTCAGCAGTTCGCTGACCTGTTCTCTCCACCTGTCTTCAAACAGCATCCTGAATGTAGCCGGAGGCTCGTTGAATTGTATTTGCCCCCGCTCAGAGGCGGCTGCGTAGGCTTCCTCAAGGATTGCCAGCAGATTTTTCTTGTAGCCCGTATCCGTGTCCTCATCTCCTTTCAGGTGCAGACCTTTTGTTTCCAGGATCAGCAGCTTTCCGTCTTCCTTACGACAGGCCACAAAATCGGGATATACCCGCTGGCGTCGCCAGCCCTGGAGATAGTAGTCTTGGCGCGCGGCTACTCTGTGCCACCAATACAGCGCCTGGCTCTTTTCCAGATACAGCGCGAAGTCCTTTTCCAGACTGTTGAATCCACTTTCAAAAAGAGGTTCAAACAGGCTGCGTTGGATGGGGCTGGCGTGCTCGCCCTGAAGGACTCTCTCCTCCTTGGCGGCAAACACCTCAAACGACCGGCCCAGCTCATAATTCAGCCGTTCGTCGGTCTCAAGATGAAACTGTATCTCATCCCTTTTGACCTTATCACGGAAAACCGCCTCGGCTTTTGCGTCAATGTCTTCTTTCACCCGGCGTCGCAAGACTTCCGAAAGATACACTCGGTTGTTCAGCAGTTTCGAGCCATTGTCTCCGCTTCCCGCGTGCTTGTGCAAAAAGCTCTCCGCTATGCGCGCCGCCTGCTACGGATTGGGCACAATGTCCGTGAGCCGCCGGACAAAATAGTCGAGGCTCAATCCTTCGCCGGTCTCAAACGCATCGTCGGAGACGCTTTGCCCACCCTGCACGTCAACTGTGGCGACGACCTCCCGCATGGTGTCTTCGTCGTCCAGATTCACCGCTCCCCCCGTGTCAATCGCGTCCCAGTTCACAGCGCTTAATATGTCCCGGTCATAATCAATCGGACGCCAGCCCTTTCCCTTTTTGTGCAGAACCCGAGGGAGGAAAATTTTGAGTTTGCGATAGGGGCCGCGACGCTGGACGATTATCGGTTTGGGGGCGTCTCCCGTGCCGTGTCCGCGAACGGTCTCGCCCAAGCCCGTCAGCCCCTCGTTTTCCAGCCCGGCTTTCACCCCTTCAACCGCCTTCCCTACGTCCTTGTTGTAGCAGTAGATGTAACACTGGTTCAGGGCGGAACCTACTTCGATTCTTCGGGCGTGGGGCTGTCGCATGATCCGCCCCACCATTTGCGTCATGGCGGTCGTTGCCGTGGTGTTATCCAGCAGGGCCAGCACATACGCAAACGAGCAATCCCAGCCCTCTTTGAGCGCGTCTTTTGTCAGAATCCAGCGGACCAAGCTGTGTTCGCTCAATAAATCTTCGTGCGCAAGTTCCTTGTTTTCGGACGACTGCACCCGTATCCATGCCTCCGGTACGGAGAGATGCCGTATCAGGTATCCGCGCACATCCTCGGAATGAATGTGACCCTGACCCTGCTGCTCCTTGCCGGTGCGTTGCACCCGGACCAGGGCGATGGGACGGACATAGCGGTTCTCCCGTGACCGGAGTTGTTGCGCCTCCTGCTCCAGTTGCCCGAGTCTTTTCTGCGTCTCGGCGAGCGTATGCTTCCAGTCGGAATTGCCGAAACTGTGTATCTCGATTGGCAGCTTTATCATCTCCTCGGCCTGGAGTTCAGTTCCCGAGATGTTGACCAGGATGTTGCTGATACCGAGCTTGGGCGTGGCGGACAGTTCGAGCACGAAGCGGGGATTGAGTCGATTGACGGACTTGACGAACTCCCGGTTATTTTTGTCATTCGGTCCGTAGGCTTTATGCGCTTCGTCCAGAATCACGGTGGGGCGGACAAGTTTCAGGACGTTAATCAGGCTTTGCTTGACCCAAGCGCCACTGCTGTTCTTCTCCAGGTCGGGGTGTTGTGCTGCAAGTTCGCGGTTGGCGGTCAGGTCGTCCTGTTCCGGGAAGAAGGAGGTATATCCGCCACTGTCCCGGAATATCTTGAGAAAGTCCTTGCCCTTTTGTCGATTGGCAGACGGCAGCATCAGCATCATAATGCACAGACGGCTTGCCACGTCCTGTCGGGTAAAGCGGTCGTCTTTCTGCAACAGTTTGACCTTACCGCCGGAGATTCTTTCGAGCATTTGCCGGTACGGATGTTCGCGGGTTCTGAAAGACCTGAGCGTCTGTTCGTAGATCGCCCGCGTGGGGACGATCCACAGCACAAAGCCGGTGTCCTGCTTGATCCGTTCGAGCGCGGCCACACCCAACAACGTCTTGCCGCCCCCGGTCGGGACCTTCAGGCAGACATGCGGGATAGGCTCGCCGGATGTTGCGGTTCGGGAGATGTAGTCGGGAACTTCGGTGGTTCCGTCTTGATCCTGAACGGTGGGAAGGACGTTTTCCTCTTTGAGGCTTTTCCAGGCGGACTGAGGATAGTTTTTCAGTTCCTCGGGAACATCAAGACCGCTCTCTTCAAGCGCCTTTGTGGCCGTCTCGCGTTTCAGCCGCGCGTCCTTGAGCGCGTCAAGCCAGCGGTCGAGTTGGTCAAGGGTGTTTTGCTGGTAGGTTTTGAGTTGCATGAGCGGCAAACGGCTACGCCGCGTCTATCTCGATACACTCGCTTTCGGGAGCGGGAGGACAATAGGGCTACGCCAACAGCTTGACCAACGTAACCGTCAGACCTACGATGCTGGCGGCCATGACCCACAGGTGGCGGTATAGCCGGGCAAACTCACCGCGTTGAGCGGTCAGCTCCGCTTCCACTTGCGTGAGGCGTTTTTCGATGTGCTCGGTTCGCTCGTCAATGCGCCCCAGGGTGTATTCCCAGGAGGTGTCTTCAGCGGTAGCCATGCTTCGTACTATACGTAGTACATTGCGATGCGGCAACAGTAGGATGTCTAC
>JAJDZM010000131.1 GCA_022824615.1 Candidatus Binatia bacterium
TGCCGGCAGAGCGCCCCCCTCCCTGGCCCTCCCCCTCAGCGGGGGGAGGGAATTTTGGGCTCCCTCTCCCCTGGAACGTGTGATGCAGATTGTGTTCTCAGGCTCGCCCGCCAGAACTATCCCCCTCAGTTCCCCTTAATAACGGTGTGCGTCATGTTGCGCTCTCAACAGCCTGGGGGCACCCACCCCGGCCCTGCGGGCCACCCCTCCGAGGTGGGGAGGTTTTATATCCCCTCTCGGGAGGGTTGCCGCGAAGCGGCGGGGTGGGTTATCCCCGGCCCGATGGCCCCCTCCGTCTGGCGAGTGCTGGTTCCTGGGAATGCGCATCACACGTCTGGAGGGAGGGGGAAGAGGCAAACTGAACCAGGACCGCTTCGTCGTCCGGACGGGGCGCTCACGTCCTTTCAGGCAATGCCTGCGCGGCAGTAGGAGGGGCGGCATCCAGCAACTCGCGGGCCTGACGCAGCGGGTCGGTGTCCAAGCCTTCTGTAAACCAGTCATGGACCTGTTGCAGGTCTCTCCGGGCAGCCTGCCGCTTTTGCCGCACCGTGGCCGGTTCTGCTTCGCACTCCTGCCAAAAACGGCTCAGACTGACTGCGGCCCGCAACTCAAATAATTTGGCCCGCTGGCGACGAGCAGTGTTGAGAGCGTGCTGAAAGCAGTCCTCTATGCGTCCGAAAGAGTCGGGAGGGAGAGAGGCGGCGCGATTCGTAGCCCTGGCCTGTTGGGATAGCAGCTCGCCTTTGAGCCGATACAGCTCAGCAGCGTAGATGCGCTCGCCCGTCCGCTCACTACAGGCGAGGGCTTCATCCAGGCTGGCCAGACCCGCTTCTGTCAGCGGCGCGCCCAGTCCTTCTGCCTGACTTTTTTGGGCGTAGACATCGGCGAACAGTCCAAGAAGATAAGGTAGGGCCAGGGCAGCGCCCGTCTTCCGGAATTCCTGGAGCCCGTGCTGAATCTGGGTGATCCCCTCAGCGGCTTCTCCTTGGACGGTGCGCGCCCAACCTTCCAGAACGGTACCCATGGACAACCAATAGAGAGAACCCTGCTCGTGCGCCAGTTGCATCACCGCCTGGGCATGCGTGCGCACGCCGGGCACCTCCTGACGGAACTGGGCGAACACGGCCTCGAAAAAATGCGCATAGACAAGGGTCAGAGGATGCCCACGCTCTTGAGCGGAGTCCACCAGAGAACGATTCCACTGTTGCCGGGCCTGCTCGGGATAGCCCAGTACCAGCAAGCTCAATATCTCGTAGCTCAGACACCCGACCTCTGGATGCTGACCGAACATATAGGCGGCAGCGTCGTCCAGGTGTCTGGTGTGCGGGAGGCCCTGTCCGATATGGGCGCGGCTGGCCTCCAGCTCGCCGAGCCAGAAAAAGGTGCCGCCCAAGGCAAAGCGCGCCTCCGCATGCCCCATGGCGTCCGTCGTCCCGGCGGTCAGCACCACCAGTTGCTCTCCGATTTCCCGTGCGCGCCGGAGCGCACCGCGAACAAGATGATGGGCCCACACTCCACGGAGGATGGTGAAAAGTTGGTCCCTGTCCCCGAGCTGTTCACACAGGTCCTGGGCTCGGCTGTACGCCCGCTCCACTTCTGAGGCGGCCGAGCCACGGGCAGCCATCAAGGACCGCCCCAGGGCGGTCTGGAAGGTTAATTCGTGTCGCTGACGCTGCGGGCTCAGCGGCAGGGTATCGAGCAGGGCCAGACCGGTTTGCAGATGACCAATGGCCTCCTCGTTTGCGGACTGCCGAACGGCCCGTTCTCCGGCCTGATACCAATAGCTGAGAGCCTCTTCCTTCAGCCCGGCCTGGGTGTAGTGATGGGCCAGTAATTCGGGATGGATATCGCCGCTGACCGAGACATACGCAGTCAGCGTCCGCGCAATCTGTTCATGGTAGTGCTGGCGTTTGCTCTTCAGCAGAGACTGGTAAGCGGCATCCTGGATCAAGGCGTGTTTGAAGGTGTATTCGGCGTGGGGCAGAATCCCGCGTTGATAGAGAATCTCCGCTTCGACCAGTACCGCCAGCGCCTGCTGGAGGTCCGCTTCCGGCACCGTACAGACGACCTGGATGAGTTCATAGGAGAATTCCCGTCCCAGGCTTGCGCCGAGTTGGGCGACTTCCCGCACATGAGCCAGTCGGTCCAGGCGGGCCATGAGCGAGTCTTGCAGCGTGGTTGGAATGGCCAGATTGGGAAGCGGTCCGACCAGGGTATAGCGCTCAGGCTCTTCTTGAAGAAAATCCGATTCCAGGACCATCTTGGTCAGTTCTTCGACAAAGAGCGGCACGCCGTCCGTCTTGCTGGCGATCTGTTCAACCACCTCGGTGGGCAGGGATTTCCCTCTGCTGACATTGGTAACCATGACCTCGATGTGTTTGCGGGGCAGGCGACTGAGCATCATCTGGGTCATATGCGAGCGCAGGGTCCACGGAGGCCTGAACTCGGGACGATAGGTCAGCAGCAACAGGATGCGCGCCCTGGGAATATGCTCGATCAGCAGGCCGAGAAATTCGAGCGAAGACGGGTCGGCCCAGTGCAGGTCTTCAACCACACAATGCAGAGGCTGACGCTCGGCCTCTTGCAGCAGCCAGATCACGAGGGTTTCCTGTATCTTCTGCTTCTGCTGTTGCGGGGTGCCGGCCAGCGGCGGACAGTCCGGGGGATGGGGCAGTGACAGCATGGCGGCGAACAGAGGCAGAACCGCCTCGCGTACAAAGCCCTGCCGGTCCAGCGCCCGAGCCAGTTTGTCGAGCTTCTGGTGCGGGGGTTCATCCAGCTTGAAATTCAGGATGCGCTGGAGGAAATCGATCAAGGGATACAGGGCGCTGCTCTGATAATAGGGGGAGCAGCGGTACTCGATCAGCGTGGCCGCGGAGGTCTGCGCGGCCCGCTCGGTCAGAGCCTGAATCAGCCGCGACTTGCCGATACCGGCCTCGCCGCTCAACAGAATGACCTGGCCGTCTCGCTCCTGCACCTGCTCCCAGCGTTCGAGCAGCAAGCCGGCCTCCTGCTCGCGTCCGGTCAGCGGTGTGAGGTCAGTCCGGGTGGCGCTCTCCAGGGGATGGCGGGCTTCGCGTTCCTCCACAACGCGGTAGACAGAGATGGGCTCGGACACACCCCTGAGCGTCTGTGGACCGAGGCTGACGGTCGTAAACAGTCCGGAGGCAAGCTGACAGGTGTCGGCACTCGCGACCAGGCTGCCCGGCTGGGCAAGGGCCTGGAGCCGGGCGGCAATATGCGGCGTTGTGCCAACGATGTCCAGGGCATCGTTTCCAACCTCGCCGGCGACAACCAGGCCGGTATGAACACCGATACGGACCTGAAGCGACTGGCCGAGCCGGGCGTCGAGTTGCTGCACCGCTTGGAGTATGCCCAAACCGGTATGGAGCGAGCGGGGCGCGTCGTCTTCGTGCGCGGTGGGATAGCCAAAGAACACGAGCAATCCGTCACCCAGATATTTGGCAATATGCCCGTCAAAGCGCTCAATGATCTGACGACAGGCCGCCTGATACGCACCGAGCACCTCGCGCCACTCTTCGGGGTCGAGCCGCTCGGATAGCAGCGTTGAACCCACCAAGTCACAAAACATAACGGTGACTTGCCGCCGGTCTGCCGCAACGGGCCGGCGTTCCGTCGAGGCGGGTGGTGAACCGTCCTCCCCCGGTATGGAGACATCTCGGTCCGGTGCGGCCTGGTCAGTGACCTGGGGAGAGGCTACGGCTTGTGGCGTGAGCGCCTGCCCGCATGCACCACAGAATTTTGCCGGGAGCGGGTTCTCAAAGTTGCAGCGGGCGCACCGGTTGGCCAGCCGAGTGCCACATTCGGTGCAGAACTTCATCCCAGCCTGATTTGCAAAACCGCAATTTGCACACTGCATACCGGTCCTACCTCCGTAGCTCTATAACCGGGGCGGCCAGAATTGCCAACCGCTATGGCAGTTGCTAGTTGTTAGTTGTTAGTTGTTCGTCACTGAAAGCTAACCACTAGCCACTAATCACGAACCACATGGAACGGCTCTACCTGCTCATCGTCAACCGGCCGAAGACGCTGCTCCTTCTTCTCCTCATTCTCACCTGCGTCTTGGGTTTCTACGCAAAAGACATTCGTCTGGACAGCTCGGTTGAAAGCCTCCTGAGCCAGGACAACCCGGACAGCCAGTATTACGCCGAAGTCCGCCAGCTCTTTGGCAGCGATGAAGTCGGGGTGGTCGGGCTGCTGGCCGATGACATCTATACCACTGACGTCTTACACAAGCTTCAGCGTCTGACTGAAGCGCTGGGGAATGTCGAGGGGGTCCAGGAAGTGCTCAGCCTGACCAATGCGCTGGACCCGATTGCCGATGTGGTCGAGCCGCCGCCTTTGGTCACGCAGATTCCCACCGAGCAGGCCGGCCTGGATGATCTCCGCGAGACGCTGGCCGACCGGCCCATTTATCTCAAGAACCTGGTTTCTGAAGATGGAACCGCCGCGGCTATCAACATCTTCTTCGCCGATATGGACGACGAGGAGTTTATGCGGCGGGGTATTGATGAGCAAATCCAGGCCATCCTCGATATGGAAAGCGAAACCGGGCCGGAACAACTGTTTTATACCGGCCTGCCCCGCTTCAAGGTCTATTCCGCACGGGCCATGCAGAGCGACTTGAGCCGTTTCATTCCGCTGACCCTGCTCGCTATTGTGCTTGTGCTTTTTGTGAGCTTTCGCTCTCTGCGCGGAGTCCTGTTGCCCGCCCTGACGATTCTGGTCAGTCTGATTTGGACGCTGGGCATCATGGTGCTCGCCGGGAGCAGCCTCAGCCTGGGGAGTATTGCCCTGCCGCCCCTGATTCTGGTCCTGGGCACAGCCTATTCGCTCCACATGGTGGCCGAGTATTATGAGTTGGCCCGGCCAAACGGAACGGTCCGGGAGGTTGTGCTGGAGGCCCTCAAAAAAACCAGCCCGCCGATTTGTATCACCGCGTTGACGACCGTGCTCGGTTTCCTCTCCTTAGGGGTGAACCCGCTCGCCAGCATTCGAGCAATGGGAATTTTCTCGTCGGTCGGCATTCTGATTGCTTTTCTCCTCTCCATTCTCCTGGTCCCGGCCGTGCTCATGCAGTTGCGGCTACCGGCCAACCCGACGGCAGCCTTTGCCCCTGGGGTCACCACGGCTCTGCGGCGCATCGGTCGCTTTGCCATTCAGAACCGCCTGAGCGTTATTGCTGCGGCCTTGCTTTTGGCCGTGGTGGCGATAGGGAACCTCTCCTCAATTCAGGTCGATTCGAACTTTCAGTCCTTCTTTCGTCCCAATGACCCGGTTCGCCAGGCCACCGACGCCATTAATGAACATCTGGTCGGCAGCATGGCTTTTTATGTGGTGATTGATGGCGAAGAAAAAGACGTCATGAAACAGTGGGATACCTTACGCCGGATCAAAGATCTGCAATCCTATATCGACGGCCTGCCCGGCGTGGATAAAACCGTCTCGTTTGTTGACTATTGTGAGCTGCTCGACCGCGGAGCGCAGTCCGGTAGCGGTGGGCTTCTGGTCGGTCCGGGTGGCGAGATTATTACAGCGCCGCCACCTGAAAAGCCCACGACCTTCTGGCAGGAGCCGTCTCAACTCCGCGCCGTCATGCAACTCGTCGCCGGCAGTCCGACCAGTTTTCGGTCTGTCGCCAGCCCGGACTTTGCGCGCTCGAATATCCTCGTCCGTACCACCCTTTCCGGCTCACAGGAGATTTCCGCACTCGCGGAACGTATTAGCACCTACGCTCAGGAGCATTTCCCGCCCGACCTCAAGGTCCGTCCCACCGGCAACCTGATTCTCCTGACCGAGACCACCGGTGATATTATCAGCGGCCAGATCCGCAGTCTGTCCCTGGCCGTCAGCGTCATCTTCGTTATCATGGCGGCCATGTTTCTGTCTGCCCGGATCGGGCTGATCGCCATGATTCCGAACATCTTTCCGATTGTCATTTTTTTCGGCCTGATGGGCCTCTCCGGCGCGGTTCTCAACCTGGGGACCAGTATTATCGCTGCCATCGCGCTGGGCATAGCCGTGGATAATACGGTGCACCTGATGACCAGGCTGAGCGCCGAGGTACACGCGACACCAGACCAGGAGACCGCCCTGCTCCACACCCTTGGGACAGTGGGCAAGCCGAGCCTGTATGCCTCCGTCATCCTGTTTCTGGGCTTTCTGGTGTTGTATTTTTCGACTTTTGTCCCGATCCAGGAATTTGGTATGCTCTCGGCGGCAACCATGGTCGTCGCCTTTGGGGCGGATGTGATCTTGCTGCCGGCCTTGCTTGCCACCACCAAAATTATCACCCTGTGGGAAGTCTTATACCTGAAACTCGGACGCGACCCGCAGAAGACAATTCCCCTCTTTGCCGGGCTGCGTCCCGTGCAAGCCAAGATTGTCACGCTGATGGGCGAATTTCGGACCTTTGACAAGGGGGACTTCATCGTCAGACAGGGAGAGATGGGTCGGGAGATGTTCGTGCTGATCAATGGCAGGGCAGATGCCCGGCTCAATATCGACGGCACGTCAAAGCTGCTGCGGACTATGGGACGCGGCGATGTGATTGGCGAGATGGCCCTCATTCGTCAGAATCAACGGACCGCGGACGTCATTGCCGTGGACGACGCGGAGGCGATTGTGGTGGACGAGCGCTTCTTGCAGCGTATGCAAAAACGTTACCCGCGGATTGGTGCCCGGATATTCCTGAATATCGCCAAGATATTGAGTGATCGTTTGGACGACGCGTCTCGACGCGGGATGGCAGAAGTCGGCACTCCTGCTTTGGAAGAGCAGCCAGAAAACTGACGGCAGGCGCGACTGGGAAATAGCTCTATGCTGCGTCATCTGCACGTGAAAAATCTCGCCCTGATCGACGACCTCGAACTGTCGTTCGAGCCCGGCCTGAATGTGATCACCGGAGAGACAGGTGCGGGCAAAAGCCTGCTCATGCAGGCTATCGGCCTGGCCCTGGGCGGTCGCGCGATCGCCGACCTGATTCGCCGCGATACCACAGAAGCTGTTGTCGAGGCAGTCTTCGGTCTCGACCAGGCGCACCTCGCTCCTCTCTTTGCGGAACATGATTTTCTTGAAGCCGAAGAACTCCTCGTCCGCCGCGTGATGACGGCAAATGGGCGGAGCCGGGTGTATCTGAATGGCAGGCTGACCACGGTGGCGCTGCTACGTCAGCTCAGTGCCGGGCTGCTGCGCGTCTACGGACAGCATGAGCAGCAGGTCTTACGCGAGGCTGATTCGGCGCTCTCCCTGCTCGACGATTTCGCTGATACGACGCAACGCGTCCAGGAAATGGCAACCCGCTACCAGACCCTGCGGCGGGCCTGGGAACGCTTGCGCACGCTGACCGAGGACAAGGAGGCGGCTGAGGCCCGCCAGGACTTCGTCCGTTTTCAGGTCGATGAGATTCGCCGCGCCGCCCTGCGGCCCGGAGAAGAAGAGGAGTTACGACAAGAACGGACCATTCTCATGAACGCGGAGAGGCTGTATCAGACGGCGTCCGGTGGCGAAGCAATACTCACTGATAGTGATGGCGCGGTCACGGATCGGCTCGGGCGACTGGTGGCGCAGTTACGTGATCTGGTCCGGGTGGATACCAGCCTGAACGAGGCAGTCTCACTCCTGAGTGACGGGTTGGCTCAGATCGAAGAGGCCGCCCTCTTCCTGCGCAAATATGGCGAGCGCCTCAGCCCGAATCCCGAGCGCCTGGAAGAGATCGATGTACGCCTCGCGCTGCTCTCGCGGCTCAAGAAAAAATACGGCGAGAGTATTGAGGCGATTCTGGCCCGGCAGGCGGCGCTGGAACAAGAGTTGGAACACCTCGAAAGCGGGGAAGAGACGATTACCGCATTGCAACAGGAAGTTGCCCAAGCCGCTCACACGGCCTGGTCCTGGGCTGACGACCTGTCAGAGGAGCGCCGTGGAGCCGCCCGGAGTCTTGAACAGAGCATCCAGACCGAGTTGGGCCAGCTCGGCATGCAGGGCGCACACTTTGGCATCCGATTCCCGCAGCAGTCTGAAGGGGGCGGAGCGAGTACGTCGGATTCGCCGTTTACGCAAAATGGCCGACGGCTCGGAGAGCGCGGCTATGATCAGGTCGAATTTTATCTGTCCGCCAATCCTGGGGAGCCACCCTTACCACTCGTCCAGGTTGCCTCCGGCGGAGAGCTCTCCCGCCTCATGCTCGCCCTCAAAGCCCTCAGCGCGGCTGCGGAAGCCACGCCGACCCTGATTTTTGACGAAGTGGACGCCGGAATCGGCGGCGGGGTGGCCGAGGTCGTCGGACGGCGGCTCAAGGCTCTGGCAAACCAGCATCAGGTGCTGTGTATTACGCATTTGCCGCAGATCGCGGCCTTTGCCGACCACGCTTACACCGTGACCAAAACGGTGACACAAGGCCGCACCATTTCTTCAGCCAAACGTCTGGCTCAGCGTGAACGCCTCCAGGAACTCGCCCGCATGCTGGGCGGTGTGGAGGTCACGCCCGAAGCCCGCCGCCACGCGCGCGAAATGCTTGAGGGCGCACAGCGAGGCTAAGGACTTTCCCCGTCATGAAGACGCGCCCGGGAACGCGAGCATGTCTCAAGCAGTTGCCTGGAATCCAACGATCAAACGCTGCCCTATTGCCGCCGGGGCAGCTTCGAGCCGGGGCAGTTTCGACGGATGGCGAGGGTCCAGTAAACGGCGTACCTCTTTTTCGTCACAGCCCAGTCGCTTTGCCAAGCCAGCCTTTGTCATTCGGGCTTCCTGAAGGGCGAGAGAGAGGGCGGCCTTGGCCGCGCTGTGTGCAGCCAGTGGCACCGGGTAACATCCTTTCTTGACAGCAGACGGAAGGGGGATGGGTAGGCCCGTGACAATCCGGTTCACAATGGCTTCGTCGAGACAATCGGCTGCCTCGTGCAGGGCATGTTTGACGTCGTCTCCCTGAGTGATGGCTTCGGGCAAATCGGCGAATGTGACGACAAAACCGCCATCGACCGAATCGGGTTTCAGCCGAGCGGGATAAATAAAGCTTTGCATAACTGCCTTTCCCGCGACGGGCCACAAACTGAACGTTCACTCTATTTGCTCTGCCCAGTTTTCTTACCTTACGGATGAATTCATTCCCCGTCACATCTCATATAACGGACATTTTTGTCCGCCTGTCAAGCTGGGAGCACTTCGTGTCAATCGCCTGACGAGGAAAAATATTTTCGCTCGTGCTAATTGAGTCGCTATATTCTGGGGCCCACCTGAAGGATGGAAGGTATGAAGGACATTCTCGAAGTGGCGCGCCGGAGATAAGAGAACGTGACCGTGCTGGACTTGCTCAAGAAACATTTCGGTTATGACCAGTTCCGTCCGCTGCAAGCGGAGATCATCGCCAGCGTGCTGGAGCACCGCGACACCCTGGTTCTGATGCCGACCGGCGGCGGGAAATCCCTCTGCTATCAGTTGCCCGCGCTGCGCTTCGACGGGCTGACGCTGGTGGTTTCACCGCTGGTCGCGCTGATGAAAGACCAGGTCGATACGCTCAAGGCTAACGGCATCGCCGCCGAGTTCATCAACAGCAGCCTGACCTACCCGGAACTGAACAGCGTACGGAGACGACTCCAACGGAATGCGGTCAAAATTCTGTACGTTGCCCCGGAACGACTGGCCGTGGCGGGCTACCTGGATTTCCTGGCCGAACTCACGGTCAGCCTGGTGGCCGTAGACGAGGCCCACTGTATCTCCATGTGGGGCCACGAGTTCCGGCCCGATTACCGCAACCTCGTCACCCTGCGGCACGCCTTGCCGGGTGTGCCGTGTATCGCCCTGACCGCTACAGCGACCGAACAGGTTCGCCGCGACATTGCTGAGCAGCTCGAAATGACTCAGCCACAGGAGTTCATGGCCAGCTTCAATCGGGCCAACCTGACCTATAGCGTGCGCCCGAAGCGCAACTCCGTTGAGGCGCTGGCCGATCTGCTGGGCGAGTATCGGGGCGAGTCCTGCATCGTGTACTGCTTTTCGCGCAAGAGCACGCAGGACCTGGCCACTGCGCTGTGCGAGCGGGGTCTGTCCGCCCTGCCCTACCACGCCGGCCTGGATACGACGGTACGCAGCCAGACCCAGGAGAAATTCATCCGTGATGAGGTCCCGATCATCGTGGCGACCATCGCCTTCGGGATGGGCATCGACAAGCCCGACGTCCGGCTGGTCGTGCACTACGACCTGCCCAAGTCGCTCGAAGGCTATTATCAGGAGACGGGCCGCGCCGGGCGCGACGGCCTGCCCAGCGAGTGCGCCTTGTTCTACTCCTACGGCGACAAGGTCAAGCAGGATTTCTTCATCGACCAGATAGAAGACCCGGCCGAGCAACGAAACGCACGGGATAAGCTGGTGCGGGTGATCGCGTTCTGCGACCTGCAAACCTGTCGCAGAAAATATCTGCTGACCTACTTCGGCGAAGACTGGCAACAGGACAACTGCGGGGGGTGCGACGTCTGTCTCACCCCCCGGGAGGAGTTTGACGCCACTGTCATCGCCCAGAAAATCCTGTCAGCCATCGTCCGCACAGGAGAGCGGTTTGGCATCGCCCACGTGAGCCAGGTGCTGCGCGGCGCGAATACGAAACGTATTCGGGAATTGCGGCACGACAGGCTAAGCGTGTACGGCATCGTCGGTGACTTCTCGGACGGCGGGATCAAAGAGGTGGCCGGCTTGCTGCAAGCCAAGGGCCTGCTGCGCAAGAACAGCCGTGAATACGCTGGCCTGAGCCTGACATCCGCTGGTCGGGCATTCCTCAAAAACCGAGAGGATTTGACCCTCACCCGCGCCAAACGAGCCGAACCGGCTCCCCGCACCACCTCCGACTCCGACCCGGCGCAGGTATGGCGCAGACGGGATACGCCACCCCTGGCGGATGCGCAGAGTGACATCGCCGTTGACGCGGCCCTGTTCGAGAAGTTGCGGGAGCTGCGCCGCAAGCTCGCCGCAGAACGAAACGTACCGCCCTACGTTATCTTCGGCGACGTGACGCTCAAACAGATGGCGGCCTATTTGCCCCAGAGCCGCGCGAGCCTGTCTCATATCTCGGGCGTAGGCGCAGCGAAGCTGGAGCGCTGGGGCGAGGCGTTTCTGGAGGTTATGCGCTCGTACGCCGATGAGCAGGGTCTTGCGGAGCGTCCTGTACCAATCTCGCAGCGCGGTAGAGAGCAGCAAGGTAGTAAGGAGAGCCGGAAAGGTTCAACGTATACCGTAACGAAACAGTTGCTTGAGCAGGGCCGATCAATTACTGAGGTCGCAGCGGAACGCGGCCTCTCTCTCCGCACGGTAGTCAGCCATATTGAAAAGCTGGTCGCTGACGGCGAGGCGGTTGACCTTGGCCCATTGCTCCCGGCGTCGGATCGCCTGGAGGCCATTCAACACGCGCTAGACCGTTCGGGCGCTACCGCCCTGGCTCCGGTTAAGGCGATGCTGGGCAAAGACTATACCTATGAGGAGATCCGATTGGTGCGGGCGTTCCTGCGCCAAACGCACTGACTCAGGCGCATCTCCGACGGCGCGCAGGGCCAGCTCATTCAATTTCAGCTCAGTTCACGCATCTCGCCCGGGCGCACCTCCTCCAACGCTACGTGAAGTGCTGGAATCAAAGGAAGAAGATCGGTCAACCTGTTGGTCTGAGCCCGCAGGATGATAACGCCGAAGGGACGAGTCCGGAGGTTTTGCTGTTTTGGCAGGCTCTTATCCACCGTAACGAGCATATCAAAGTGTCCTGTCATGGCATCAAGCAACGGTCCGTCGTCCAGATCCGCCCAACCCATCTCGGGTACAGTGTAAACCTAGTGTCCTGTCAACTCCTTACCTAACCGCTTTGGAACGCAGGCATCAAGGATGACTCGCACACTGTTACCCTTCTCAGTCTAAGCCGCTACGGCCTGCGCAAGAAGGGCAGTCTTCGCGAGTTCGAGAACCGCGATAGCGTGTTCACGGGAAACACTCGGGAAATCTTCCAGAAAGTCCGTCAAGGCGTCCCCAGCCTCAAGATAGTCGATAAGAGTCTGGGCAGGGACCCGAGTCCCTGCAAATACGGGAGTTCCGCCCAATCGGTCGGGAGACCTCGTAATTAACGGCTCAGGCACAGTGCTCATACTCTCTGTCCTTAGAGGCCAGCTATAGCACACCCCCTCTGCTTTTTCTCCCCACACGATAGAGGGCAGCCCGCTGGAGGTCCAGCGTAACAGCAGAGCGGTGTTGAACATATCTTCCCATAACCCAAAAGAATATACGCCCATTTTGAGCGCTCAGATATTTTGTCTGAACCCGCTTGCAACCAGCCCGCAGAGTGTCCTACCCTGGCAAGGATTGCTTAGAGACAGAAAATCGATCGCGAGGGACTCAGTATGGATAAGACCCTTATGCTTTCGCTCTACCGCGACATGATTCGCATTCGGCGCTTTGAGGAAGAAGCGGCGCGTTCGTATTCGCGGGGCAAAATCGGTGGCTTTCTGCACCTGTATAATGGCCAGGAGGCGGTGGCGGTTGGGGCGATGTCGGCGGTTGAGCCTACGGATTATATCGTGGCGACCTATCGGGACCACGGCCATTACCTGGCCCGGGTCGGAGATATGAATGCGGCCATGGCGGAACTGTTCGGCAAGGCCGATGGCTGTGCCAAGGGCCGGGGCGGCTCCATGCACTATTTTGACGTGGCAAAACGCTTCATGGGCGGCCACGCCATTGTCGGCGGTCATGTGCCCATCGCCGCGGGGATTGCCTTTGCCTCGAAATATCGGGGCGAGCCGGATGTGACCCTGTGCTTCTTTGGCGAAGGAACGGCCAATATGGGCGCCTTTCACGAGGGCCTGTCGCTGGCCGCGCTGTGGAAACTGCCCGTTATCTTCATTTGCGAGAACAATCTCTATTCCATGGGCACACCGCTCTACCGGACCCTGTCGGTCGAGGATGTCGCCGTGCGGGCCAAGGGCTACCCGATGGCTCAGGAGATCGTGAACGGCGACGATGTGCTCGAAGTCCGGGAGGTCATTCGCCACGCGGCCAAACGTGCCCGTACCGAGAGTTTACCGATTCTCATTGAAGCCAAGACCTACCGTTTTCGGGGTCATTCCATGTCCGACCCAGCCAAGTACCGCACCAAAGAAGAGGTCAAAGAGTGGATGGAGCGCGACCCCATTCGGCTTTTGGCCGAGCGCATCTACGCGTTGGGCATTGCCAATGAAGAGCAGCTCAAAGCCGTTGACGAAGCCGCGAAACAGGAGGTGGCGGGGGCGGTGCGGTTTGCCGATGAATCACCGTCGCCCGACACAGCCACACTGTTTGACGACATCTACTACGAACCAGAGCACCACGAGCAGGACGAAAAGGTTGTGCCGCTCGAAAAACGCCGTCAGCAGGCGAGCGTGTAAACCCTCACCCCTGCCCCTCTCCCAGAGGGAGAGGGGAAAATTCAGTTCCCTCTCCCCTGGAGGGAGAGGGCTAGGGTGAGGGGAAAAAGAGGAACGAACAGATGCGAGAGCTGACATACCGGGAGGCGTTGCGAGAGGCCATGGCGGAAGAGATGGAACGCGACGAGCGCGTGTTTCTCATGGGCGAAGAGGTCGGCCACTATAATGGCGCCTACAAAGTGTCGGAGGGCCTGCTTGACCGTTTTGGTGAGCGCCGCGTGGTGGATACGCCGATTGCGGAAACCGGCTTTGCCGGGGTGGGGATAGGCGCGGCCATGGTTGGGCTGCGGCCCATCATTGAGTTCATGACCTGGAATTTTTCGCTGTGCGCCTATGACCAACTCGTTAATAACGCGGCCAAGCTGCGCTATATGTCGGGTGGACAGATTACCCTGCCGATCGTCTTTCGTGGCCCAGGCGGGGCCGCGCATCAACTGGCCGCTCAGCACTCCCAAGCGGTCGAGAGCCTGTACGCCTATGTACCGGGGTTGAAGGTGATTGCGCCCTCAACCCCGGCCGATGCCAAGGGCTTGCTGAAAACTGCCATCCGCGATGAAAACCCGGTGATCTTTATTGAGGGCGAGGTCCTGTATGGACACAAGGGGCCGGTCCAGGACGAGGAGTATCAGATCCCGCTCGGACGGGGCGAGGTCAAACGGACAGGCCAGGACGTGACGATTGTCGCCTGGTCCAAGATGGTCCATGCAGCCCTAGACGCAGCCACCGAGTTGGCAAAAGAGGGCATCGAACTCGAAGTGATTGACCCGCGCACCCTTCGCCCGCTGGACGACCGGATGATTTTCGATTCAGTCAAAAAGACCAACCGCTGTATTATTGTCGAGGAGGGCTGGCCGTTTGCCGGCCTGGGGGCGGAAATCGCCTACCGCATTATGAAAGAGGGCTTTGATTATCTGGACGCACCGGTTGTGCGGGTCACGGGTGAAGACGTGCCCATGCCCTATGCCAAAAACCTGGAGCACGAAGTCTTCCCCGGTGTTGAAAAAGTCGTGCGGGCGGTCAGAGACGTGCTGTACAGTTAGGGAGCCGGTAAGGCTCCCCCCAGCTCCTCCAGGCGACGTTGCGCACGGGAGAAATTGGGATTGATGCGCATGGCCTGCTCAAATGCCGTCTGGGCCGCATCGGTCTGACCCAGCCGCATATAGACCTCTCCGAGTTCATAGTGGGCCACATCATCGCTCGGACAGATTGCCAAGCCGGCCTGATAATAGGCGACGGCCGTTGCGTCATCGGTTGCCTTTCGGGCCGCGTCAAAGTCGTTAAACGCCCGGTTGCAGGCCTCGGTCTGCTGTTGTTGCTGGGCCTGCTGCTGTTGGAGGGCCTCGGTCTCTCGGCGTAACTGCTCGGCTTCCTGGCGTAACCGCTCGATTTCTGCGCGCTGCTGTTCGAGGACGGTCGTGTCGAACAGGCTGCACGAGGCCAGGAATACGCACAGCCCCAGAAAGAACGCGCAAGACGAAGAGGTGGACATACCTTGGGTCCTTTGGGTCAGACTCAATAGACTCAATAGACTCAATAGACTCAACAGACTCAACAGACCCTGAGGTTAGAAGTTGTCTTTCAGATAACGGGTCTTTTCCAGTACCGACACGGGGTCGAGGGCGAGTCCTGGGAAGGACTGTTGCACATGCTCTTGCAGCTCAGAGCTGTCAACCCGCACAAAGGGGTTGATCTCTTTTTCCTCGCCTACCGTGCCCGGAATGGTCGGCTGGTTTTTGGCCCGCAGTTCCTCGGCCCAGCGCAGCTTTTCCTGAAGTTTCACATTGCCCGGCTCCAGGCTGAGGGCGAAGTTCAGGTTGGTGACGGTGTACTCATGCCCGAAGTAAATCTTCGTGTCGTCCGGCAACTGCATCAGCTTGACCATATTGTTGTGCATGTCCGAGGCTGTTCCCTCAAACAAACGTCCACAGCCGGCCATAAAGAGCGTATCGCCGGTAAAAATCGACTTTTCCGCTTCAAAATAGGCGGCAATATGGCCGCTGGTATGACACGGGATAAAGAGAAAGCGCGCTTCGAGGTTTCCAATACGAACCGCATCCCCCTCATCGACCATATGGGTAATGCACGGCGTGCGCGTCTCGTCCCGCTTATGGCCGTAGACCTTGAGCTGCGGAAATTCTTGCACAAGTTCTTTATTCCCGCCCACATGATCCCAGTGGTGGTGGGTATTGATGATGGTCGTAAAGTTCACGCCCTCGCGCTTGATCGCGGCGGCAACCGGACCGGCCTCGGACGGATCAACAACGCCGGCCTCGTTGGTCGCTTCATCAATCAGCACATAGGCGTAATTATCGGACAACACGGGGATGGGAAGGATTTTCATAGGTCTCTCCTGACTGCGTTGTTTTACTGCTCCATGGGAAAGCCGTACAGCTTGGCCGCGTTTTCGTAGACGAGCTTACGGCGAACGTCTTCGGACAGATGAGCGAGCTGCTTGTGCAGAAATTCCTGTGAATCCGGCCACACCCCGTCGGGATGCGGAAAGTCCGAGCCCCACATCACGTTGTTGACGCCGACCCGCTCGATCATATCCAGGCCGGTCTGATCCTGCTGAAAGGTGGCGTACATCTGCCGATACCAATACTCGCTCGGCTTCATACTGAGTTCGAGGTCCTGAAACTGATCTTCCCACTCATAGTCCATGCGTTCCAGGACGTAAGGAATCCAGCCGATGCCGGCTTCACCAATCACCACTCGGCACTGTGGGTAGCGCTCCAAGGCGCCACCATAGATTACCGCCCCGATAAAGCCGGCGGTGGCAATCTGAAATTCGGTCAGCACGGTGGCCAGCCACATCCGCTTGGAGCGGCGGTCTGTGGCCCAGGTCATGTCAAGCTTGGGCCCGATGGTGTGCAGATGAATCGGCAGGCCGGTATCGTGCGAGGCTTCCCAGACCGGGTCCCAGTCGAGATGCCACAGCGGCATCATCCCGTGACGGACGGGCAACTCGGCTCCTTTAAGGCCCATTTTCGCGCAGCGACGTACTTCCTCTGCCGTTTTCTCGGGAGACGAGGCCGGCAGACTGGCAACCGCGGCAAAACGACCAGGCGCAGCGTGGCAGAAGTCCGCGGCAAAATCGTTGTAAATCCTGACAACCAAGTCAGTCACTTCGGGGTCATCAATCCGAAAGGCGGCGCCGAGGATGCCGTAGATGACCTCACCCACAACACCATCCCGCTCCTGGTCCTTGATCCGCAACTCAGGCACGGTCGTGCGCATAATCCCCTTGCTCTGATCCTCGTACAGACCGGTTGAGGCCATGCGGTCGGCCCGATGAATCTGGCCTGGGATATACTGCCGCCCGGCCGAACCCATCCCGCCGACCAACCCCATACTGGTTCCGTTGTGGGCGACCCAGGTTTTCCCCTCCGCTGCCTCGATCACCCGAGGCATTTTGTCTTTGAGGTGGGCCGGAGCATTCTCGGTGAAAAGAGAGGCCGGCAAACACGGGATGTCCATATGCCCGTCGGCCGAGATGACCGGGTGATTAAACATAGCTAGTCCTCCATCCTATTGAACAATGTAGGGGCAGCCCCCTGTGGCTGCCCACGCACCGCCCGCGCCGGGCGAGTCTTTTCTTAGCAGAAAGCGACAAGCAGGGGAAAGCGTGCTGTTACCTTGCCGGACGAGGGGCCATGTGAAACAAGAACGCTGTCCCCATGTCACTCCTGGACTCGTATTTTGAACTGGCGCGTTTTCTATAGCCTGAATCTCGCGATTTTCACCTCCATGCTCGGCATGGGCATCGTGATTCCGTTCATGCCGATTTACGCCAAGGAACTGGGTGCGACCGGCGTCAGTATCGGGTTCTTCTTTGCCAGCTTTCCCCTCGCGCAGATCCTGTGCATGCCGCTCATTGGCCGGCTGTCCGACCGGCACGGCCGCAAGGTGTTCATTGCCGCCGGCCTGCTCCTCAGCAGCCTGATGTCGCTGGTCTATGTATCTGCCCCCAACATCGTGTACCTGACCCTGGGTCGATTTTTCCAGGGGATTGCGGTTGCCCTCATTATTCCCATCTCAACCGCCTACGTCGGCGACCTTGCTCCTGCGGAAAAGCGGGGCGAATTGATGGGCATCTTCAATCTGGCCCTGACCAGTAGTATCGGAGTCGGCCCTCTGTTCGGGGGCTGGGTCAGCGATACGTATGGCATGGCGCTCAGTTTTTATTTGATGGGCGGCTTGAACGGACTGGCTTTTCTTTTTGCCCTGTTCTTTTTGGATGAAACCCGTTCTCCCCACGCCGAGGTTCAGCGATCGCCATCCTACCGTGAACTCTCACGTAGACCCAGTGTGCGCGGGATTACCCTGTATCGCATGGTGACGTCCATTCAGATGGGACTCTGGTTCTCCTTCCTCCCGCTGCTGGCCGTCGAACTCTTACAGCTCAGCCAATCCCGCATTGGTGTCATCATGGCGACCTATATGCTGGTCAATAGCCTCGTCCAGATACCGTTCGGACGCATGGCTGACCGTTATAGCAAGCGGCTGTTGATTATCATCAGCGGCTACCTGGCCTCTTTCGCGTTTGTGACTATCCTCTTTTCCGCCGGTTTTTGGGATCTCCTGCTCATTAGTGCCTTCACCGGAATCATGGGAGCCCTGGCCGGCCCGGCCCTAACCGCCCTGGCCGCGGGAGAAGGTAAGCAGGGTGGAATGGGAGCGATTATGGGTGTGCTGAACATGGCGCTGAGCGTCGGCATGATGCTCGGCCCCGTCGTCGCCGGTCTGCTGTCGGACATTGTCGGCCTACGGCCGTTGTTTGGTTTTGGGGCAGTTGCCGGTGTGGTTGGAACGCTGATGTTTACCTGGTTGACAACGGAGAAGAGGCTAGCGAGGTAATTCCAGGAGGCGGCCGGCAGCCATCTCCTAGGTCGCCTCAAACCTAACCGGCAGCTTGTACGGCATAATCCACATCTGTTACAAACGCCTTCCTGTGAGCCTTCTGTCTTGCGCAATGGTTTGCAAGCCAGACCCGATAGCACCAAGAACCACGGAGAACGATGCCATTTGATCTCAAGACTCTTCGCGGGGACATCTTCGGAGGTATTGCCTCGGCCGTGGTGGCTCTACCGCTAGCCTTGGCCTTTGGTGTGGCCTCCGGTTTGGGTCCAGTCGCCGGATTATACGGCGCGATAGTGGTCGGCTTCCTGGCCGTGGTACTGGGCGGAACGCCGACGCAGATATCCGGGCCGACCGGGCCGACCGCGATTGCCACCGCGGTCATCGTCACCCACCACGCCGACAACCTGGCCGAGGTGGCGACCATCGTCATCTTGAGCGGGCTGCTCCAGATCGCTTTCGGCCTGCTCAGGTTCGGACGGTTCGTAACCTATACGCCGTATTCCGTTGTCTCGGGGTTTATGTCCGGCATCGGCGTTATCATCATTCTCCTGCAGACCCTGACTTTCCTGGGGGCATCAGCGGTGGTCGGAGGACCGCTTGACGCCGTCCGGGCATGGCCCACGGCCCTGGCCAACATCAACCTGGATGCCCTGCTCATCGCCGCCGTAGCACTCGGAGTTGGCATCTTCTGGCCCCGACGGTTACACAATATATTACCCTCACCGCTCGCAGCCCTGCTCCTCGGAACGGTCGTGGCAGAGCTGTGGTTCTCCACCGCGCCGGTGATTGGCGAAGTTCCCACCGGGTTTCCCGAACCGCAATGGCCAGTCCTGTCCGGAGGGTTTTTGTTCAAAGTATTAGAACCGGCGCTGATTCTCGCCCTGGTGAACTCCATCGACAGTTTGTTGACCTCGCTGGTGGCCGATTCCATGACCCGGACGCAACACAACTCGGACCGGGAACTGTTTGGTCAGGGTGTGGGCAACGTGGCGGCCGGTCTGCTCGGCGTCATGCCTGGGGCGGGCGCGACCATGCGAACAATACTCAACGTACGGGTCGGCGGGCGCACGGCGCTCTCCGGGGCCTTACACGCCGTACTCCTCCTGGCCTTCATATTTGGCCTTGGCCCACTCGTCGAGCGAGTACCGGAAGCCTGCCTGGCCGGCATCCTGATGAAGGTGGGCTGGGATATCATCGACTGGCGCTTCCTGCTCCGGATTCGCCACGCCACGACAGAAAACGTGGTCATCATGCTGCTAACGCTGGTGCTGACCGTGTTCGTCGATCTCATTATGGCGGTTGGTGTGGGGCTGATCGTGGCGGGCTTCGTGTCTGCACGTCGCTTGGAACCCGAAGAATTGAAGAAGGTGGTATCCGTACCGCTGCTGGATGCAATAGTCTCTCCGGAGGCAGAGAAATCCTACGACGCCCGCGTCGGGCTTGTCGCCCTCCCTGGGCACTTCTCTGTAGCGTCCGCGCGGGAACTGGCGCGGTCGGTTGGGGCGGATATCAAGGATCACGAGGTGGTCATCTTCGATTTTTCGGACGTGACGTATATCGACGACAGTGCGGCCCTGGTTATCGAGGACCTGGCCGAGGTCTCCCAAACGGAGGCCAAGGGTTGCGTTATCGCCGGGTTGTCCGGTTCGGCTGAGGAGGCGCTCCGGATGTTTGGCATCCATGACCGCATTCCTTCAGAGCATTTTGTGCCCGACCTTGAGACCGCGAAAAAATTGGCCTGGAAACTGGTCAACGGATGAAGCACGAGGGAGGAAAACGGAACGGAGCGCTACTCTCGGGTACGGGTGACCACGGGGTGTCCGGTGTGATAGAAGCACTGGAAGAGATCAGAGTACAGCAGAGACAAAGGAGAATATGACTATGTCCGCCTATCTCGTTGGTGGAGTAGATGTGAGTGACCCCGCTTGGGTGGCAGAGTATGGACCGAAGGTTGAGGCCCTGGTGGAAAAGCACGGGGGACGCTACCTGGTACGCGGGGGGGAGATGGATGTCGTGGAGGGCACAACGCCGGCCGCACGCGTGATGGTCGTCATTGAGTTCCCCTCCCTGGAGAACGCCCGGGCGTGGTATAACGACCCGGAATACGTCCCGCTGATTAAGCTGCGTCAGACCGGTTCCGAGGCCGAGATTGTCCTGGTCGACGGTCTGTAATCCAAGTAGCGGTTCACGGAAACGCGGCTTCGCTGTACGCGGGTCGCGTCACTTCATTATTTGGGAGCAGCTCCAGAGTAGAGACAGGTCTCTACTCTAGGGTGTTTTACTGGGGGTTTTCGGTAGTGATAGGGCTCCTACGCTCCGCTCAGGCGTTGGAGTGCCGCCTCTATCTGATTGAGGCCCTGCTCCAGGTTCTGCATGGAAGTGGCATACGAAATACGGACGTGCTCCGCGGAGCCAAATCCCTCACCGGCTACCAGCGCAACCTTGGCTTCTTCCAGGAGATACAGCGAGAAGTCCATGGCCGACGCAATGGGTTTGCCCTGCCACTTGGGCCCGAAGCAGCCCGCGACCCGTGGAAAGACATAAAACGCGCCTTCCGGCAGCGTACAACTGATACCGGGGATGGCCCGGAGTCGGTCAACCACATAATTGCGACGTTTGGCAAACTCTTTGGCCATGACGCCGACCGGTTCCTGGTCGCCGGTCAGGGCTTCAATCGCCGCGGCTTGGGCAATTGAGTTCGGATTTGAAGTGCTCTGGCTCTGGATGGTTTCCATCGCCTTGATGACTTCCTGCGGTCCGGCGGCATAGCCCAGACGCCACCCCGTCATGGCGTAGGTTTTTGAAACCGAATTGGCCACCAGCACCCGGTCGCGTAGGCCCGGCTTGAGGGCGAGCAAATGAGCGCAGCGCGGGGCGTCGTATAAAAACTTCTCGTACACGTCGTCAGAGATGGTGAACAGCTCGCTGGACTCGATTACGTCAGCAATCCGGCTGAGTTCGTCTTCGGTATAGGCGGCACCGGTCGGGTTGGATGGGCTGTTGAGTAACAGCACCTTGCTGTGTGGGCCGAGTGCGGCTTGGAGTTGAGCGGCTGTAATTTTGAAGCCCGTGTCTTCCGTTGTGGGTAGGAGTTTCGGTGTCCCGCCGGCCAAGACTACAATGTCGGAATAGCTGACCCAATAGGGCGCCGGGATGAGGACTTCATCTCCAGGGCCAACCAAGGCATGAAAGGCGTTGAAGAGGATGTGTTTCCCACCACATCCGGTCGTGACTTCCGGGAGTGCATATTCGAGGCCATTGTCTCGCTGGAGTTTCGCAATAATGGCCTCTTTGACGTCCGCGGTGCCGCCAACCGGTGTATACTTGGTCTTGCCCTGTTTGAGCGCCGCAATAGCCGCGTCTTTAATATGCTCCGGGGTATCAAAGTCGGGCTCGCCAGCTCCAAAATCGATGACCTCAATCCCCTCGCGGCGGAGCGCCGCGACTTTCACCGTGACCATAAGGGTCGGCGATGGTTTGACCTGATCCAAACGTGGTGCCAGACGCATTTTTTCCTATACTCCTCTTATCGGATACGCGGTCTGCATGCCGCTTAGACAACGACCTGAAACGGTCATGCGAACCTGTGAGAGTCCGCGTTCAGGCCCGTTGCGCGAATTTCTCGCGGAGTCGTTTTTCAACATGGGGCGGGACGAGGCCCTTCACGGAACCGTCCAGACTGGCAATTTCCTTGACCAAGCGAGCCGCGGTGTAAAAATGGGCCGCCCCGGTCGTCAGAAAAACCGTATCCATCTCGGGCTTCATATGGCGGTTCATGAGCGCCATCTGAAACTCGTATTCAAAATCTGAGGCCGCGCGCAACCCTCGAATGATAATCTTGGACTGCATGCGCTCGACGTAATCGACCAGCAAGCCATGAAAACTATCGTATATCACCCGGTCGCCCGCCTCCTTCAGTTCCTCGCGAAACATGTCGAGACGTTCCTGGGGAGCGAACAGATAGTTCTCTTTTTGGGGGTTATACACGACGGCAACAACCACCTCATCGACGAGCTCAAGGCTCCGTCGGACGATGTCGATATGTCCATACGTCGGTGGGTCAAAAGAGCCAGGGTATATGGCGCGGCGTTTCACTCGGATTCCTCACCCTCATGTAAAGAGTAAACGCGCCCTCCAACAGCCATATAGATGCTGGGCACGTTTACTCTTTCTGGTAAAAAGACACCTCGGTTGTGCCGTAACGGCGACGGTCCGTCAATACCAAGGCGGTGTAGGCGGGAGCTCCAGACTCCTGCTGCGCGTGCTCAACAACAACCCAGGCGCCTGGGAGGAGCACCGGGCTGCGCGCCAAACGCCGCAGGGTCTTATCTACCCAGCCTTCCCCATACGGCGGGTCGAGAAACACCCCGCCAAAACGCAGCCCCTGGTCTTCCACGATACGAATCCCGGTCGGGACGGAGGCCCGCAGCAGTCGGCCACGGTGGAGCAGCTTTGTGGTTTTGAGGTTGGTGCGAATGACTTTCTGCGCGTCCGGACTGGCATCGACGAAGACGGTTGAGCGACCGCCTCGGCTCAAGGCTTCTATGCCAAGCCCGCCGGTCCCGGCGAACAGGTCCAGAACGTCTATATCGACGAGGGAAAATCGACTGGCAAGGATATTGAAAACAGACTCTCTGACCCGGTCGGCAGTGGGCCGGACCTTGTGTCCCTTGGGCGCCACCAGGGTGAGCCCACCTGCCGAGCCGGAGATCACTCGCATTTAGACGCTGAGAATGTGAACGGCCAGAGCGGCCGCCTCGCCGCGGACCATGCCGCCGCCATTCTCGGTCAGTCCGACTTTGGCGCCTTCGACCTGGCGTTTCCCGGCTTCGCCGCGAAGTTGCCAGAAAATCTCAGCGATCTGTGCCGTACCGGTGGCACCAACCGGATGGCCCTTGGCCAGCAAACCACCGCTCGGATTCACCGGAGTTTTCCCGCCGAGCGCCGTCACCCCTTCGCCAATCAGGCGACCGCCCTCGCCCTGCTGGCAAAGACCGAGCTCTTCATAAATAATGAGTTCGGCCGGGGCGGAGGCGTCGTGGACTTCGGCCACGTCCAGGTCTTCAGGGCCAATGCCGGCCACTTCGTAGGCCTTTTTCGCCATGCGTTCCGTTACACCGGGGTCCCCAGGCTGGTGGTCCTGGCCCGAGCCCAGCACCGAGGCTTTGACATAGACCGGCTTGGTGGTGAATTCTTTTGCTCTCTCTGCGCTGGTGAGCACCAGGGCAGCGGCACCGTCACCAATAGGGGAACACATCATCCGCGTCAGCGGGTCGGCGATCATGGGCGAGGCGAGCACGTCTTCCATGCTGCGCGGAGTCTGGAACTGGGCGTGGGGGTTCAGGCTGCCGTTGGTGTGGTTCTTGGCAGCAATCTGCGCATAATGCTCTTTGGTCGTACCGTATTTTCGCATATGGCTGCGGGCAAACTCGGCGTAAAAATCCATGAACATGCTGCGCGACTTGCCGGCCCCAGCCCCCTCGCCTTTCTCCTGGGTTGCCTTTTTCATGTCGGCCAGCGTTTTTTGCATCAGCTCGACATCAATGGCGCTGCCAATGGCGGCAAACGACTTCTTCTTGTCCTCGTGGTAGAGCTTTTCCATACCCAGGGCAAGCACGACATCGTACATGCCGGACGCGACGTAGAGCCAGGCCAGATGGAAGGCGGTAGCCGCGCTGGCGCAGGCGTTTTCGGTGTTAATAACCGGAATGCCGCCAATCCCCATTTCGCGCAGGACCACCTGCCCGCGGATACATTCCTGACCGGTAATCAGGCCGGCCATGGCGTTCCCGACCGCGACCGCCTCCAGTGCATGAGATTCAATCCCGGCAGATTTGAGGGCGCCCTCAATAGCTTCGCGGGACAACTCCTTCATGCCTTTATCCAGATGCTTGGCAAAACGGGTCATACCCGCGCCAACCAGGGCAACCTCTCTCATGTGGCTCCTCCTTTTTCTTTACTGTGATGAGCGGCCCAACTATATCCGCATTCCCTCTTGTTCTGCAAGGCGAATTTCTTCAGGATAGCGCGTGTGAATTTTGTTCTGGTTCCTATCAAAGCCCTCTCCCAGGGCAAGAGCCGCCTGTCCGCGCTCTTGTCCGATACCCAACGGCACAGCCTGTCTCAGGCCATGTTGCGCGACGTCCTGACGCAGCTGCGCCGGGCGGCAACGGTGGACCGCTTTGGGGTGGTGACCTCGGACCGGACCCTGCTGGACCTTGCGCGCGGTTTGGGCGCGGACGCCATTGACGAGGGCCATCCACGGGGACTGAACGGGGCCGTTGCGGTTGGGGAAGAGTTTTGTCTGCAACAGGGTGGCACAACGCTGCTGGTTCTGTTGTCAGACCTGCCGCTAGTCACCTCCGAAGACGTTGACCTGCTCTTGTGTGAGGCAACGGACGAGCCCGAAGTGCTGCTAGTAACCTGCAAAGAGGGCGAGGGCACCAATGCGCTCCTACGCACCCCACCGCTCGTTATTCCCACCTGCTTTGGCGGTCCAAGCCTCGGTGCCCACCAGGCTCGGGCTCGGCAGGAGCATATCGCCTGCCGGGTGATTGAGGCTCCGCGTATTGCGTTTGATATTGACTCGGTTGAAGACCTCACGCTTTTTGCCTCAGAACCAACGGCAACACACACCTACCAGGCATTACAGGCTCTAGATGTTCTGCCCGCCCTTGGGATTGATCCGGCAGAGTGATGCGCCGACAAGAAGAATGACCGGGGCATCTCACGCGCCTACCGTGATCTATGGGAAAGCCACAGGTCGTTGTGATTACCGGCCCGACCGCCACGGGCAAAACCGCGCTCGCGCTCACCCTGGCCCAACGCTATAACGCGGAGATCATCAGCGCGGATTCCCGTCAGGTATATCGTCACCTGGACATTGGGACGGCAAAGCCGACACCAGCAGAGCAGGCCCTGGTGCCGCATCATGTGATTGATGTGGTCAATCCGGATGAGCATTTCGATGTGGCCCGCTTTCGGACACTGGCGCACGAGGCGCTTGCCGCGCTGACCCGGCGTGGCAAGCGCGTTTTTGTAGTGGGTGGAACCGGGCTCTATATTCGGGCCTTGACCCGGGGGCTCTTTGTCGGACCGCAGGCCGACCCCGCGCTGCGCGAACGTCTGATCGCCAAAGAGCAAGAGCACGGCCCTGGTTTCCTCCACGATTGGCTGCGCCGGGTTGACGCGGACACGGCCCGTCGGCTCCATCTGAACGACCGAGTCCGGCTGGTTCGGGCCTTGGAAGTCTGGTTGTTGAGCGGGAAGCCGATGAGTGCCTGGCAGCGTGAGCATGGCTTCCGTGAGCGACCGTTTTCAACGCTGCTGGTATCCCTGGTCCTGGAACGGGAGGTCTTGGCCCGGCGTATTCAACAGCGCTGCCAGCAGATGATTCGTGAGGGCCTTGTTGACGAGGTCCGCCGGGTCTGGGATATGGGGTTTGGTGAGCAGCTTCCCGCATTCCGCACCATCGGCTATGCTCAGATTGTGGACCTCTTGCATGGACGATCCAGCCTGGAGGAAGCAGTCGCCGATATGACCACGGCAACCCGGCGGCTGGCCAAACGGCAACTGACCTGGCTGCGCGCAGAACCTGAGGTGCAATGGTATACGCCAGCACAGGAGCAAGATATCGACCGGGCGGTGCGGGAATTCTTTAACAGCAAAAGCAGACTATCCAACGGATCATGACTCTCGCGTTCGTATCCCTTGTCATATCTTGCGGGTCAACATTTTTTTTGGTTTGCTATGGGTAGAGGACCGACCACGTTATACAATTCGTCGAGATTGACCGACTGCTTAGTCTACAAGGTGTTGCTATGGAGCGTGAAAACAGAGGCGCTTTCCCCGATGCTATATATACCGCCTACTTTACAGGGAAAGCTGGTAGCACGTTCGCACTGCTTGTCTTCCGGGACGGCATTATTGCAGGCGCTGATGCGGGCGCCGTTCACTATGACGGAACGTATGAGTTGACTTCCGACTTGCGTAATATCATCGGGAATATTGAGGTTAACTCACCCGCCGGCACGGCATCAATTACGGGCGTCTCGAATCCAAACCAGCCCCTCACATACGATGTTCCTTTCAGGCTGCCGGTCAAGCTAGACCCGGATACAGTCTATCGTATTGAAACTCCTATTGGTCCAGTCAACGCAAAATTCAAAAAAGAGAGAGCGCTCTAGGCGATGCGCTGGATGGACATTTTGACAATCGTTGCGATTATCGTTGGACCAATTGCAGCAGTCCTCATCACGCGTTTTCTCGATAGGAGGAACGAAAGAAAACGGCGTCAGAATGAAATTCTCACATCTCTGATGCGGACACGGGCAGCGCGGCTATCTGCTGAGCATGTCGGCGCCCTCAACATCATCCAACTTGAGTTCCATGAAAAGGGGCCAATCATAACCGCTTACCAAAAGTATATAGAACATCTGGGGGCACCCCTCCCGCCCGTAGACGAACAGGCCCATTTCTTTGAGCAAAGGGAAGGGCTTTTTCTTACATTGATAACTGAAATTGCCAAGCATCTTCATTATACCTTCGACAAAAGAGACCTTGACACTCATTCGTATTCTCCAAAGGGCTGGCACGACCAAGAAACGGTCCAGATTCAAAACTCTTTTATGCTTGCAGAATTGTTGTCAGGCAAACGGACTTTGCCTATCACCCTGAATCGGCAGACCGGAGATTCTCCGTTTCCTCCGCCACCCGAATGACTCCACCCATGAGTTGTTGTTAAGGAATAATCGTGCAGACAACCTATCTCGATTTTGAGCACCCGCTGGAGGAGTTGGACAAGCGGGTGTCCGCCCTCAGCCAGTTGGAAATCCGGTCGGCCCAGCAACAGACGGAACTCGCCGCCCTGGAAGAACAGCTCCGACAGTGCGAGGCCGAGGTGTTCACCGCTCTTTCACCGTGGCAACGGGTGCAGCTCTCGCGACACCCGGACCGGCCCTATACGCTCGATTATATTGAGGCCTTATGCTCCGAATTCGTAGAGTTGCACGGCGACCGGGTCTTTGGTGATGATCCGGCGATTATCGGCGGTCTGGCGCGTTTTCGTGGGACACCAGTGGTTGTGGTCGGCCATCAGCGCGGCAAGACGGTGACCGAAAAAGTGCGCCGGAATTTTGGCATGCCCCGGCCCGAGGGCTACCGGAAGGCGCTCCGCCTCTTTCATCTCGCCGAACGGTTCCAGCGGCCCGTGCTGAGCTTTGTTGATACCCAAGGAGCCTATCCCGGAGTGGGTGCCGAGGAGCGCGGCCAGGCCGAAGCCATTGCCCGGAATATCCAGGAAATGGCCGGTCTCAAGACGCCCATCATTGTCACGGTGATTGGAGAAGGGGGGAGTGGTGGCGCCCTGGCCCTCGGAGTGGGCGACCGGCTGCTGATGCAGGAAAACGCCTGCTACTCGGTCATTACCCCCGAAGGCTGCGCGGCGATTCTGTTTGGGGAACGCACACCAGAGCGTTCGGCCTGGGCAGCCGAGGCGTTGAAGGTCACAGCTCCGCATTTGCTCGCTCTCGACGTGATTGATGAGATGATTGTCGAGCCGTCAGGGGGAGCCCACCGGCATACCCAGGCGGCGATCAGCGATGTTGGAGCCGCAATCGACCGACATCTGCAAGTGGTGAATGACTTGTCCGTAGCCGAGCTCATGGACCAACGCTACACGAAATTCCGGCGGATGGGGGAAGTTGGTATTGTCGATACGACAGAGGACGTGGAGACCGCAGTCAATTAGAGGGGGCGCACCGCGCTGAACCACGGCTAGCCCGCTTGGAGAGAGGTCCGAGCCGCATAGACTGGCATAGCAAATCGTAGTACAAAACGCCATGTGGCGCACAAACGTTCCTCTTCTTCGCAGCCGGCATTAGATACGTTCAGAGCGAAAATCGATCGGATCGATACCCAAATCCTCACGCTGTTAAATCGCCGCGCCCGCCTGGCTGAACAGATTGGAAACACGAAAGGGGAGGCCAGTGCGGTCTATGTACCGGGTCGGGAGCGGGCCATTCTCGCCCGTCTGGCTGAGTTGAACACCGGGCCACTCCCGATAGAGTCCGTTCAGGCTATTTATCGCGAAATTATTTCTGCCTCACGTGCGCTCGAAATGTCCTTGCGGGTTGCCTATCTCGGACCGGAGGCGAGCTATGCCCATATGGCCAGTAAAGAACAGTTTGGCTCAAAGGCTGAATTTGTCTCGGTGGAGACGATTCCCCAGATTTTCTCAGCAGTGGAAAACGGGCAGACCGAATACGGGGTCGTGCCCGTTGAGAATTCGAGTCAAGGCTCGGTTGCTCTGACGCTCGATCTCTTTATTGAAACGAATCTACATATTATTGCCGAGCGGTCTTTAGCCATTCGGCACTGTTTGCTCAGCCGCGCCACAAAGCGGGAGCGTATTCAGCGCGTCCTGGCCCATCCACAGTCTCTGGCCCAATGCCAGCACTGGTTGGCCACGCATCTGCCGGGGGTGCCCACGGAGGCGGCGGCGAGCAATTCGCGGGCGGCTGAACTGGTGCGACGGGACCCTCACGCCGCGGCGATTGCCGGACGATTGGCCGCGGAGCGCTATCGGCTCAACATCATCGACGCGGATATCCAGGATCAGGCCGCGAACTACACCCGTTTCGCTATTCTGAGTCGGACCTGGCAACCGGGTACGCCAAGCGGGGATGACAAAACGTCCCTGGTGCTGTCGGTCCGGGATGAGCCGGGGATCCTGTATCAGGTGCTGCGGCCGTTTGCCGCGCACAGCATGAGCCTGCTGCGGATTGAGTCCCGGCCGCTCAAAGGGCGGCCCTGGGAATATGTCTTTTTTATCGATGTTGAAGGGCATGTGGGCGACCAGGCTCTCGCTGACGCTCTGCGTGAGATCGAACCCTGCTGCATGTCAGTCAAGGTGCTGGGTTCGTATACCTCCTTTGGGTCGGCGGCCGGGTCGGCGCGGCAAAAACGGTGAACGCGTATGGATATTCGAAAGTATGTGCCGGATTGGGTCTTGAGCCTCACCCCGTATCAGCCGGGCAAGCCGATTGAAGAGGTGGAGCGGGAATACGGGATCAGCGACTCGGTCAAAATCGCTTCAAACGAGAATCCCCTTGGCCCGTCTCCAAAGGCGCTTGAGGCGATTCGGGCGGCCCTGCCCCAGCTCAATCTGTATCCTGACGGCGATGCTTTTTATCTCAAGCAACGCCTGGCTGAGAAATTCGGGCTGGACCGGTTGCGGATCATTATCGGTAACGGCTCGAACGAACTGATCGAGATGATCGTGCGGACCTTCTTGCGTGTGGGCGAATCGATTGTTGCCGCGGAGCACGCCTTTGCCATTTATCATCTGTGTGTGCACGCGGCCGGTGGCCGTACGATTACCGTTCCACACTCCGGCTTTGCCTTTGATCTGGACGCCATGGCGCGAGCCGTTGAAGCCGATACGCGCATCATTTTTTTGGATAACCCCAATAATCCCACCGGCACGATCTATACCAGGACGGACTGGGAGGCGTTTCTGGAGAGGGTGCCGCCGAGTGTGGTGATTGTGGTTGACGAAGCGTATTTTGAGTTTGTCGATGATCCGGACTACCCCGACTCACTCGACTACCATTCGGGGGAGCGGGTGCTCATCACCCTGCGCACGTTCTCCAAAATATGCGGCCTGGCCGGCGTTCGCGTTGGCTATGGCATATCCTCACCGGAAGTGATTGATGCCCTCAACCGCATCCGCCAGCCCTTTAATGTGAATACGCTCGCCCAAGTGGGAGCGTTGGCCGCGCTTGACGATACCGAGCATATTCGCCGTACCCAGGAGAATAATCGTCAGGGGCTGGCTTATCTGCGTCGGGAGTTGGACCGGCTGGGTATCGAATACGCGCCGAGTTGGGGGAATTTTCTCCTGGTCAAGGTTGGTGCTGGCGTTTCGCAACAACTTTTGCCCCAGGGGATTATCATTCGGCCGATGGAGGGCTATGGCTATCCCGGCTATGCCCGCGTGAGTGTGGGTTTGGCCGAGGAAAACGAACGCTTTATTGCGGCCATGGAAACGCTGCAAGCGCAGGCATAGCCTGCACCTCATACAGTATGTCACCACTATTTCATCGTCTGCTTATCGTCGGGGTGGGTCTGATCGGTGGCTCGCTCGGCCTGGCGGCCAAAGCGCGGGGGCTGGTTGAACAGGTGGTTGGCTTTGGTCGGACCGAAGCCAATCTGAAAATTGCGCTCGAGCGCGGCCTGATTGACGCCTATACCTTCGATCCGGCCGAAGCGGCCCAGGGAACCGACTGCGTTCTGCTTGCCGTCCCAGTCCAAGCGACCGGCCCGGCCATGCAGCAGTTTCTGCCTTATCTCTCGCCAGGCTGTATTGTGACGGATGCGGGCAGTGTCAAAGCGCCGGTCGTTGCCACCCTCGAATCCCTTGTCCCCGACTCGCTGCCGTGTGTAGCCGCGCATCCCATTGCCGGGACTGAAAATGCCGGAGCTGGGGCGGCCTTTGCCACCCTCTTTGAGAGACGTTTATGTGTCTTGACGCCGACTGCCAGGACAAATACAGACGCCCTGGCACGGGTCCGTGCCTTGTGGGAGGGCGTTGGTATGCGTGTCGAAGAAATGGACCCTGCGATCCACGACCGCATCCTTGCCCAGGTCAGCCATCTGCCCCATCTTATTGCGTTCAGTGTGATGAACGGCCTCCTTCAGGCGTTTCCTCCCTCAAGAGGAAACGAGTCCTCCATTAGATCCGAGAGGCCGGACACGTTTCCTCTTGCAACCCGACCGCAATCGGACCAAGTCGATCCGCTCGTATATGCCGGTAGCGCGTTTGCCGACCTGACTCGGGTGGCCGCCAGTCCCGTCGAAATGTGGCGTGACATCTGTCTTGAGAATCGCGCCGCCTTGCTCGCCGCGATCTCCGGTTTTGAAGCCGCATTGACGCAGATGAAAGCCGCCGTGGCTGAGGGAGACGGACAAGCGCTCTCGGTGGATATTACGCGGGCCCGCGAGGAACGCCAGCGCCTGACTCGTTTGCGTGAAAAAGAGTAAACGTGTTCTCCACTAGACACGGGATGCTGGACACGTTTACTCTTTTGGGGACATGACACCAGCGGTGACAATCCCTCCGGCTTCCCACGGTATACAAGGCGAAATCCACCTGCCGGGCGATAAATCCATCAGCCACCGGGCCGTCCTGTTTGCGGCCCTGGCCACAGGAGAGAGCTGTATCCGGGGCTGTTCGCTGGGTGCGGACAATCTGCGGACGATCCAGGCGGTCCGGTTGTTGGGGGTCGATATCACCCAACACGATACAACGGTAATCGTAAGAAGCCGAGGCTGGGGTGCTTTCCAGCCCCCGAGCGATGCGGACGTCACCATCGACTGTGGAAATTCAGGCACCACGATGCGCCTGCTGTCCGGGATCCTGGCCGGATGTTCTTTTACCTCCCGCTTGGATGGTGATGCCTCGCTCCGGCGCCGCCCCATGAGGCGGGTGATCGAGCCGCTCCGGCTGATGGGCGCTACGATTGAGAGCGAAGGCGGACAGCACTGCGCGCCGTTACGGATTACAGGACAGAACGGGCTCCTCACCGGGATTACGTATGCGAGTCCTGTGGCGAGCGCGCAGGTCAAATCCGCCATCCTTTTGGCCGGTCTGCACGCCAACGGGCGGACGACGGTCAGAGAGCCCGAACGTTCCCGTGATCATACGGAGCGCCTGTTACCCGCATTTGGCGGACGACTTGCGGTGCAGGGGCGAACGGTCTCCGTTGACGGCGGAACACCGCTGCACGCCCAGGATGTGGATATTCCCGGTGACCTCTCTTCCGCGGCCTTTTTTATCGCGGCAGCCCTGCTGTTGCCTCGCTCGGAGTTGCGTATTCGTCAGATTGGACTCAACCCCACCCGGACGGGGATAGTGGATATCTTTCGCGCAATGGGAGCCCGGATCGAGGTACATAATGCGCGGGACGTCTGCGGAGAGCCGGTTGGAGACCTGGTAGTCCGCTCAAGTGCCTTGCGCGGGATAGAAGTCGACGGTGAGTTGATTGTCCGCGCCATTGATGAACTGCCCATACTTGCCGTGGCGATGGCGTTTGCCCACGGCACGTCTGTCATTCGTGGGGCCGCAGAGCTACGCGTCAAAGAGAGTGACCGCATTCGCGCCCTGGCCGTCGCCCTGACTGCTCTCGGCGTGGCGGTGGAAGAACGGCAGGATGGGCTGGTGATCACCGGGCAGGGCCATGTGCGAGGCGGAACGGTTCACAGCCAGGGCGATCACCGGATTGCGATGGCGCTGAGCGTAGCCGGACTCGGTTCGGACGAGGGCGTTGTTGTCCGGGAGCCGGAGTGCATTGCCATTTCCTTTCCCGGATATTTCCGCCTGGTTCAAGAGGTGACCGAAGTGCGGCTGGGGACGGGCTGATGGCGGAGACGAAAAAGGGCCTGATCATCGCCATCGACGGCCCGGCTGGGGCGGGCAAGAGTACGGTCAGCCGTCTTTTGGCCGAACGGCTCGGCTATCGCTATATCGATACCGGGGCTCTCTACCGGACTATTGGTTTACTCGCGTGGGAACAGGGTGTGAGTCCGGACGACGGCGAGCGCCTCGCGGCCTTGTGCGACGCGGCGGATATTACGCTCTCGGACACGCGCGTGCTTTTGGGCGGTCGGGATATTAGCGCGGATATTCGTCGTCCGGAAATGAGCCAGATGGCCTCAGCAGTCTCGGCTCAGCCGCAGGTCCGCCGCGCCCTCCTCGGGCTGCAACGTCGGCTCGGAGAGGTCGGCGCGACCATTCTTGAGGGACGTGATATTGGAACGGTTGTTTTTCCGGACGCGGACCTCAAGATCTTTCTCGACGCCTCAATCGAAGAACGGGGACGCCGGCGTTACGCCGAGTTGCAACAGCGGGGAGGGGCCAAGATTTCGCTTGCGCAGACCCTTCAAGACATGGCGGAACGGGACCGTCGTGACAGCCAACGCGCTCATGCTCCACTCCGACCCGCGGCCGATGCCGTACGCATCGATACCACCACATTGACCCAAGCGGACGTAGTTGACAGCATGGCCGAATTAGTCCATGCCCATGCAAGTATTGAAAGCAAAAAGGAAAAGCCGGGTTCGTAGCTCTTGCAACCTCGCCACGAGGAGAGTATGCAAAGGCGATGTACGGGAGCTTCGTAGGGGGTAAATCATAACATGGAACATAACGAACAGCACAACGCTGAAGAAACAACGCCGACGCACAGCGAGGCCACCACACAAGACCAGACCCAAGCAGCGAACGCTGACACTGACAGCCAGGCAGCAAACGAGAGTCAGTCCGCGGAGCCAACGGGCACCGGCAGTGAGACCGCACCCGCAGCGCCAGCCCAGCCGGGCAAAGGTGTTGGGGAAGACTTCGGTCAAATGTTTGAAGAGAGCATGCGCTCAGTGCAACCGGGCGAGATCGTCCGTGGCCGGGTGGTGAACATCGGACCAGAATTCGTCACGATTGATATCGGCTATAAATCGGAAGGCCATATTCCGCTGGCTGAATTTCGCCAGCGCGACGGGCAGCTCACGGTCAGTGAGGGAGATGAAATAGAGGTCTACTTTGACTCGGCCGACTCTGAACAAGAGGGGATTGTTTTATCCCGAGCGAAGGCAGAGCAATTCCGTATTTGGCGAGACATTGAGGAAGCATTTAACAACCACACACCCGTCAACGGTTCCATTGTGGGCAAGGTGAAAGGCGGGCTGCGCGTCGATATTGGTGTGGCCGCGTTTTTACCGGGCTCTCATGTGGACATTCGGCCCATCCGCGACCTGGATCAATTCCTGGGGAAAACCGGCAAATTTGCGATTCTCAAATACAATCGAGCCCGCTCCAATGTGGTCGTCTCACGCCGGGCCGTGCTGGAACAGGAACGCGCCGCGCTGCGGGAAGAGACGCTGAAGGTGCTCGATGAAGGGGTCATCCTTGAGGGCACCGTCAAAAATATTACGGATTACGGGGCCTTTGTTGATCTGGGGGGGCTGGATGGACTCCTGCACATCACCGATATGTCCTGGGGACGGATCGGTCATCCCTCTGAGATGATCAAAACCGGGGAGACGATTAAGGTCGTTGTGCTCAAGTTTGACGCGGAAAAGGAGCGGGTGTCACTGGGCCTGAAACAACTCGTCCCCGATCCGTGGGGGTCGGTCGCCGAACGCTATCTGCCCGGCAGTCGGGTACAGGGCAAGGTCGTGAGTTTGGCCGATTACGGAGCTTTTGTGGAACTGGAGCAGGGAGTGGAAGGCCTGTTGCACGTCTCCGAAATGTCGTGGACGAAGCGGATTTCTCATCCTTCTAAACTGCTCTCCGTTGGCGATCAGGTCGAAATCGTGGTCCTCGACCTGGACCCCGCCCACCGTCGCATATCCTTAGGGCTCAAGCAGGTCTCGCCGAACCCGTGGGAGACGGTGCGGGCAACCCACCCGGCGGGCAGCCGCATCCACGGTAGAGTCAAAAGTATTACCGATTTCGGCGTCTTTATTGAGGTTGAGGAAGGGATCGACGGCTTGGCGCATATCTCGGACCTGCATTGGACCCGAAAGATTAAGCATCCCTCGGAGCTGTTTAAGAAGGGCGATGAGGTGGACGCCGTTATTCTCGGTATTGATGTGGAAAACGAGCGCATTTCGCTCGGGATCAAACAGTCGGTCGCCGACCCCTGGGTCACCCTGCAACAAGATCATCCGGTGGGGAGTCGGATCAACGGCAAAGTCACGAGTGTGACCGACTTCGGTGTCTTTGTCGAAGTGGCCGATGGCATTGAGGGGTTGATTCATATCTCTCAGCTCTCAACGGAGCGAGTCGAGAAGCCCTCGTCACTCTTTGAGGTCGGCAACGAGGTTGAGGCCGAGGTGATCCATATTGATCCCCGTGAACACAAAATGGGACTGAGTGTGAAGGCCTTACGACGCAGTGAAGAGCGAGAGGAAATGGAGGCTTACCTCAAGCGCGAACGAGAAGGCGCACGCTTCTCCTTTGAGGATATCTTGGGAGAAGAGTTGCGGCTCGACCGGGATGACGGAGATCCACAGAAATCATAAGGCCTGCTGATGGGGGATGGGAGCGTGACCAAACGAGACCTGATCGAGGAAGTCGCCCAGCGCTATCCTCGTTTTTCACGACGGGATGCCGAGGTCATGGTCAATACGGTATTCGACAGTATGACCGAGGCCCTGGCACGGACGGAACGGATTGAAATCCGCGGATTCGGCAGTTTTATTGTCAAACAGCGTCTGGCGCGAGAAGGCCGGAACCCGAGAACTGGAGAGGTGGTGGCGGTGGCGGCCAAAAAAATTCCGCTCTTTAAGGTCGGGAAAGAATTACGTCTTCGCGTTGACGGGAAGCCTCTTACGGCAGCCGAACCCGATACGGAGACCAAGACTGACACAGATAACGCGGGCGATTGAGACACGTGACGCATCCGACCGGGGTCGTTCCTTCCTATCCGACCAAGCCCCATTCCAGAGAGAGCCTCTTAATACACAACAGATGGGAATATTCTGAATAAAGGCAGGCAGGATTGTGCAACAGACGACTCCAATTGAAACGCTCCGTCGTGAAGTCCAGACGGTTGGTGACCTCAAGAAAATAGACTATCAGGTTCTCCCCGTGCGAGAAGAGATGCGGGCGAATCTGATCCGTATGCTCGCCTCAGGGGAACAATTGCTCCCCGGCATTATCGGCTATGACGAGACCGTGATTCCGGAGATCGAAAACGCGGTGCTGGCCGGGCATCATATCGTTTTTCTGGGCGAACGCGGACAGGCGAAATCACGGGTGATCCGCGGCCTGACTGGCCTGCTGGACGACTATGTGCCGACCATCCGTGATAGTGAGATCCCGGAGAATCCGCTGGCACCCATCTCTCCGCAAGCCCGCCGCTTGGCTGCGGAACGCGGAGAGGCGCTTGAAATCCGCTGGCTGTCGCGCGACGAGCGCTACGCCGAGAAGCTGGCCACACCGGATGTGTCCGTTGCCGACCTCATCGGCGAGGTGGACCCGATTAAAGTTGCCGAAGGGCGCTATCTGGCCGACGAGGAGACCATCCACTACGGCCTGATCCCCCGGACGAACCGCGGCATTTTCGCGGTCAACGAACTGCCCGACCTGACCGAGAAAGTGCAGGTTGGCCTGTTCAATCTGATGGAAGAACAGGACTTTCAGGTCAAAGGCTTCAAGGTCCGGCTGCCGCTCGACGTGATTATTGTGGCGAGTGCAAACCCCGAGGACTATACCAGTCGGGGGCGCATTATCACGCCGCTGAAAGATCGTTTTGATGTGCAGATTCGCACCCACTATCCACGCTCGATTGAGGAAGAAATCTCCATTATGGAGCAGGAAGCGGTCCAGTTCGACCACGATGGTCTGGTGTTTCATACCCCACCGTTCATGAAGGAGATCTGCGCCCAGCTCACCATGGAAGCCCGGGATTCGAATGAAATCAATCAATCGTCCGGGGTGAGCGTCCGCATGACGATTAACAATTTTGAAAGTGTGATCAGCAATGCGGAGAAGCGGGCCGTGCGTCTGGGCGAGAGCGAAGTCGTACCGCGCATCAGCGACCTGTACGCGCTCTATCCCTCGACTGCGGGCAAGATCGAGTTGGAATATATGGGCGAAGAGCAGAAAGACGGAGACCTGATTGAGCGGCTGGTCAATCGCGCCGTTCAGAAAGTCTTCGACAAATACATGCGAGTCGAAAATTTACAGCCGGTCATCGATCATTTCGCGAACGGCGGGGGCGTTGAAATTTCGGATATGATGCCGTCTCAACACTACGTGGAGGGCATCCAGAACATTCAGGGTCTCCAGGAGAGTCTGGCAGCCTTAGGGGTTGATGGCCAGCCGAGCTTCATCTCCACCGCCACCGAATTCATTCTGGAAGGGCTGCATCTGCATCAGAAGCTCAACAAAGAGCGCCAGGGCGGCCGCCAGACCTATCGCGCCTAGGCGCTGTCTCCGGCGATACGCCGACCCGTGAGAAGGTGCACCCGTGGTGCTGACCGAAGCCGACACCTGCCGCACCTTCGTTGTGCCCAAACTCCAGGCCGCCGGCTGGGACACGCCACCGCACGCCATTCACGAGCAGCGCACCTTTACCGACGGACGCATTTACTTTGCCGGACGCACGGCCCGCCGTGGTCGGCAGAAACGCGCCGACTACCTGTTGCGCTACCGGCCCGACTTTCCCATTGCGGTGGTCGAAGCCAAGGCGCGCTACAAATACGCTGCTGGGGGTTTGCAACAGGCCAAGGACTACGCCGAGATTCTGGGCCTCAAATTCGCCTACGCCACTAACGGCGCCGAGATCACCGAGTTCGACTATACCACCGGCATAGAATGCCGGCGCTCCACCTTTCCCGAACCGGACGAGCTCTGGCAACGCCTGTGTGAGGCCGAGCATCTCGGTGACACGACTATCACCCGACAATTGCTCCAACCCTGTCACCCGGACCGAACCAAGCCGTTGCGCTACTATCAGGAAATCGCGCTGAACCGGGCCGTACAGGCCATCTTGCAGGGCCGACAACGCAGCCTGCTGACCCTCTGCACCGGGTCCGGCAAGACGGCGATTGCCTTCCAGGTCTGCTGGAAGCTGTGGTCCGCAGGCTGGAACACCAAGCAGACCGCCCGCAAGCCGAAAATCCTGTTCCTGGCCGACCGCAACGTTCTGGTGGACGATCCCATGGCAAAGGACTTCAGGCCGTTCGGCGACGCACGGCATAAAATTGCCGAGGGCCAAGCCGTCAAGAGCCGGGACATCTACTTCGCGCTCTACCAGACCATGGCCGGTGACGAGAACCGGCCCGGCCTGTACCGTGAGTATCCGCACGACTTCTTCGACCTGGTGATTGTGGACGAATGTCATCGGGGCAGCGCACGCGACGACGGCAACTGGCGCAACATCCTGGAATGGTTCGCGCCGGCCATCCAGCTTGGCATGACCGCGACCCCACTGCGTGAGGACAACCGCGACACCTATGAGTATTTCGGGGCTCCAATCTACGAATACAGCCTGGCCCAAGGCATTGCCGACGGCTTTCTCGCGCCCTACCGGGTACACCGGGTCATTACCGACTACGACGCGGTCGGCTGGCGACCGAGTGCGGGCGAGTTGGACCGCTATGGCCGGACGATTCCCGACCGGGAATATACGACACAGGACTTTGAGCGCGTCGTTACCCTGCGCCAGCGCACCCAGGCCATCGCCCGTCATCTGACCGACTTTCTCAAACACACCGACCGCTTCGCCAAGACCATTGTTTTTTGTGTCGATCAGGAACACGCCCTGGAAATGCGCGGTGCACTGGCCAACCTGAACGCTGACCTGATGCAGCGGCATCCCGACTATGTCTGCCGGGTGACAGCGGACGAGGGCGATATCGGCGCGGCTCACCGGGCGAAGTTCCAGGACGTGGAGACCCGCACGCCAACAATCCTGACCACCTCCCACCTGCTCACCACCGGTGTGGACGCGCCGACCTGTAAGAACATCGTCCTGGTCCGGGTTGTCGGCTCAATGCCCGAGTTCAAGCAGATCATTGGCCGGGGCACCCGGCTGCGGCCCGACTACGGCAAGCTGGCCTTCAACATCATTGACTACACGGGCACGGCCACCCAGAAGTTCGCCGACCCCGCCTTTGACGGTGAGCCGGTCCAGATACAGCAGGAAACAATCGACTCCACGGGCGAGGTACTGGAGGTGGAAGCCCACGAGGAAGTGATGGGAATAGGCGATGTGGACGGAACGGACACCATGCCGGATGACCCCCACCAACCTCTCACCCTTGACGATCCGCCCGACAGCCCGCCGCGCAAGTTTCATGTGGACGGTGGCCACGTCGAAATCATCCACCACCTGGTGTACGAACTGGACGCCGAGGGCAAGCAGATCTCCTGCCGCCAGTTGACCGACTATACCGGCGACAAGCTGCGCAGCCTGTATCCCAACGCCACGGAGTTGCGCCGGGACTGGCTCGACCCCGACCGCCGGGCCGAGATTATCGAGCGTTTGGCCGACCGGGGCATTGACCTCGACAGCCTGGCCGAGACGGTCGGCAAGCCCGATGCCGATCTGTTCGACCTGTTGTGCCACTACGCCTACAACCTGCCGTTCCGAACCCGGCGCGAGCGGGCCGAGCGTCTCAGGCGCGAGGAAACGGATTTCCTGCAACAATTCGGCCCGGACGCCAGCCAGGTGCTTGACGCCCTGATTGAAAAATACGCCGAACACGGCAGCGCCCAATTCAAGCTGCCGGAAGTACTGGAAGTGCCGCCCTTTAACGAGTGGGGCAACGTGGTTGAGCTGGCTTCGCGCTTTGGCGGCGGTCGTCAGTTGCGTGCCGCGGTCAACGACCTGCAACGCCGGCTGTACGCGGCCTGAGTACAGTTTATTTGACTTTCCGGTCCGGTCGGTATTGTATACTTCCATGCTGCGCAGGGTCTTCATCGGCTGGGTTTTGGCGGGACTGTTTCTGCCCAGCCCGGTGTGGGCGGTGGAGGCGGCCCCGGCCCTGACCGACCGTGAGATAGCGGAACGTTTGGCTCGACTGGAGGAAGGGTTGAACGGGGTACGGACCGAGATTGGCCTACTCCGAGCCGACCTGGGGCAATTACGGACTGAAATGCGTCAATTGCGGGAGGACATGGGACAATTGCGGGAGGACATGAATCGGCAGAATCAACACCTGCGGGACGACATCAATGCGCAGTTCGACCGGCAGTTTCGGCTCACCCTGGCCCTGCTGGGCGCTTTTACCGTGCTGGTGGCGGCTACTATCAGTTTTGCCCTGTGGGACCGCCGGACGATGATACGCCCCCTTGAGGGGCGGGTGAAGAGCCTGGAGGACGACCTCGCGGTCAGTCAGCCCCGCGCGCAAGCATTGCTGGAAGCTTTACGCAATCTCAGCCAGCGCGATCCCGAACTCGCCTCGGTGCTCAAAAACTTTAATCTCTGAACCCCCTCTCCCTAGCCCTATCCCTCAAGGGGAGAGGGAACCGGACGGAAAGAGAGCGCCGTGACTAAACCGACCCGTAAGAAAACTGCGTCAAAACCACTCACCACGGCCCAGCGTCTGGACGGCATCATCAAGTCGGCGCGCAAGATCATGCGCAAGGACAAGGGCCTGAACGGCGACCTGGACCGTTTGCCCATGCTGACCTGGATCATGTTCCTCAAGTTTCTGGACGACCTGGAACGGATCGAGGAAGAGCGCGCCGAACTGGCCGGGCGCACGTATCGCGGCACGATTGCCGCACCCTACCGCTGGCGCGACTGGGCCGCCCCGGTCGCCGGCCTGACCGGTCCCGACCTGCTGGCGTTTCTGACCGACGAGCAGACCGCCTTGCCCACCGGCACCCAGGGTCCCGGCCTGTTCACTTACCTGCGCGCTCTGCGGAGCGATACCACCGGACGGGAGCGGCGAGACGTGATCGCCACCGTGTTTCAGGGGCTGGCCAACCGCATGGAGAGCGGCTATCTGCTACGCGATGTCATCAACCTGATTGACGCCATTCATTTTGACTCATCGGACGAAATCCACACCCTGGGCCGGCTGTACGAAACTCTGCTGCGCGAAATGCGCGACGCTGCCGGCGATTCGGGCGAGTTCTACACCCCGCGTCCGGTGGTGCAATTCATGGTCACCGTGACCGATCCGCGCTTGGGCGAAACCGTGCTGGACCCGGCCTGCGGTACGGGCGGCTTTCTGGTCGAAACCTACCGCCATCTGGAGCGACAGGCCGACACAGTAGAGAAACGGAAGTGTTTACAGGAGGACAGTATTTATGCCGGTGAAGCCAAGTCGCTGCCGTTTCTGCTGGCCCAGATGAATCTGCTACTGCACGGCCTGGACGCGCCGCGCATTGACCCCAGCAACTCGTTGCGCGTTCGCCTGGCCGAGATAGGCGAGGCCGAGCGGGTGAACGTTATCCTCACCAACCCGCCCTTTGGCGGTGAGGAGGAAGCCGGCATTCGCAGTAATTTTCCCGAAGACCGGCGCACCGCGGAAACCGCGCTGTTGTTTCTGCAACTCATCATGCGACGGCTCAAGCGGGCCGGTCAGGGCCGGGCCGGCGTGGTGGTGCCCAACGGCACGCTGTTCGGGGACGGCGTATCGGCCCGCATCAAGGCCGACCTGCTGGAGCAGTTCAATCTGCACACCGTGGTTCGTCTGCCCGAGGGCGTGTTTGCGCCCTACACCGACATTCCGACCAACCTGATTTTCTTTGACACCAGCGGCCCGACCGAGAGCATCTGGTACTACGAGCAGCCCCGCCCCGAGGGCCGCAAGAAATACTCCAAGACCGCGCCCCTGCTATACGAGGAATTCGCCGCCTGCCTGGCCTGGTGGAACGACCGCCAGGAAAACGAACACGCCTGGCAGGTGGACACCACAGGCTTGGTGCACCGTGACGAGCAGGGCCGCGTCACAGCCTGCAACCTGGACCTCAAGAACCCGCATTCGGGCGAGACCGTGGACTACCGCTCACCAGCCGAGATTGTGGACAGCATCATCGACAAGGAGCGGCGCATTCTGTCCATCATGGACGAGATTAAGGCCACGCTGGCGGAGGGGGTGTGATGGCCGTTCGCACGGTCTGCGTTGGTGATCTTCTGAACAAGTCACAGAACTGGCTCGAACCAAAGCCCGATGAGACCTACAAACAAATCACCGTGCGGCTTTGGGGCAAGGGTCTGGTTCTCCGGGCCGAAGTTGCCGGTTCACAGATTGCAGCGGCGCGTCAACTCCAGGTTAAAGCCGGACAATTCCTCTTATCGAGAATAGATGCACGTCATGGAGCCTGCGGCCTTGTCCCCGCAAGCCTGGACGGCGCGTTGGTGAGCAACGACTTTCCGTGTTTTGATATCGACTCGAAAATCGTCCTGCCTGCGTACTTCGCCTGGTATGCCCGGACGGAGAATTTCATTGCTCTCTGCCGGCAGGCAAGCGAGGGCTCAACGAACAGAGTCCGTCTGAAAGAAAACGAATTTCTCAGAATGCCCGTTCATCTCCCGCCGCTCGACGAGCAGCAACGGATTGTCGCCAAACTGGACAAGGTGGCGGGGCTGGTGGAGGAAGCCAAGTCGCTCCAAAACAGTGTCAAGGATGAGCAGAAAACGCTCCTCATTAACATGGCGCATAGACCAGACCTTTCAGCGTCGGAGAAGAAAGAACTCGGCTGGAGAGAAGTCAAGCTCAAGGAAATCCTGACGGAAGCAGCCGAGCCCTATGAGATCGATCCCGAAACCAGTTATCCCAATCTCGGAATCTACAGCTTTGCGCGGGGTACTTTTTCTAAGCCGCCCATAGATGGAGCTTCGACCAGTGCAAAAATGTTGTATCGCGTGCGTCAAGGTCAATTCATCTACAGTCGCCTGTTCGCCTTTGAAGGCGCTTACACGATTGTTCCCACCGAGTTGGACGGTAGGTTCGTGTCAAACGAATTTCCTTCCTTCGATATAGATGCTCAGGCAGCAACCCCGGAATTTCTCGCCGCCTTCTTTATGAACCCGTACGTCTGGACTGACCTTCAGGTTGGCAGCCTGGGGCTTGGCAGCCGTCGGCAGCGCGTGAATCAGAAGCATCTTGTGGAGTACGCAATCTGGTTGCCACCTCTAGCGTGGCAACGCCGTATTGGGGATGTATTTAGGAAGTTCAAGAGTGATATCGAAGCCGAAGGAATGGGCATTGATACACTTATGCCCGCTGTGTTGCATGGGGTGTTTGGTAGCGAGGTAGGCGCTTCCTGACACACGGATCTCACCAGCGAGAAGAGCTAGATGCCCAACGCTGAGCGCGTAACGCAATAATATGGCTGTATTATTCTGTTATCTATATCAGGTCAGTTTGAAAATGGCGGTACGTTCTTTATTATGTATCCTGCTGTCCCGAGACCTGCATATGTCAGGAATAATATCATACACAGGAGGATTCCTACCTTTTCCATTCGCCGCGCCTCCATGGGCCACAATCTTTGCTGGTGGAATCGTTCCCACACTCGTTTATCATTGCCATCTTCCTCTAAACGACGCTGACATTCATATACCCATCCGCGGCGTCCCAGAACGGTAATTAGAAATGGAGCTGCTAGCAATAATCCTAGAGTCCACATTCCCATTAGCTGCCCTATGTCCTTGATGTCACTAGGTTGAGACAACATTGATATATTAGCTATGCCCAAACCAGGTGCTATAGACCAGTACATTACGTCTAATGCTTTATTCCAGTCACCCAGTCCAAAATCGTTCGATGGTCGCAAGGGGTCCAGGTGAATTGAATATGTAACTCCGTTCAATCGGAACTTATCAAGCGCAACGAATAAGATCGCTTGTAGGACAATTTGAATAAGGACTAGAAGTCCTAATCCGATGAGAAAAAATTGCTCAAGCTCTAGCATCAACGTGAAAATGATCTGTTCCGTTGGGGCGGCTAAAGCAGGAGCACTCTCTGCCTTCGGTGGTTCTCGTTCAAAAAGCCACTTGACTGTAAAGTCTGGGTCTTTGAGCGCGTACTGCAACTGATCTGCATAGGTTTCAACTCCAAAGTATATTCGTCGAGTTTCACTACTATCTACGGTGGCCCATATCAGGGCAAGCGCTAGTCCGACGACGAGCGACCGACTCCGTAGTTTTTCCAACTTTGCGATTAGATTCTCGATCCGCTGTTTATCTATGACTGTACCATCGGAACTCTTGACTACTGAATTAGGACTACTTCCTGACCTTCGCCACGCCTCCTGGAATGGCTCCCAAGAAAATTTTATAATGATCCCAATGAGCAAAAAGAAAAGGGGATATAAAAACCAATTTGGCTTCATAAAATATGTGCGATACTCAGGCACCGTCCCGTTGAGATCAGCTAACGCTAAGTGTGCCTCCGTTGGTGGATGTGCAGGATCGCAAGCAAATCCCAGAACAATTGTGCAAATGAGCACAAGGATAGAATAGACTACTAGACTCAATAGCAGCGACCGTATCGGTCCCGGTGCTGGCCATATTGATTTCAATAATTGTTTCACAGATGGCCTCTTGCTAACGGCTAAAAATTCCGAGTGTTAGGTTAGCGAAGCGTAACCTGAGCAAGGGGAGCGTGTGCCCCCGCTTTACAGAATGTCGGTCGTATCCGGGGGAGGGGTTCGCGATTCGGCCCTAGCTCCCTTGACAGGTGAAGCATCTATTCTATGTATGGTGTGAATATAATATAGTAAACGACGGATAAGGGAGGAATTCGGTGTCAAATCCGGCTGCGCCCGAGATGCTCAATAGCATTGTGTTTGTGGGGAATCAATTCACCACATCAATGCTCGACGAGCGTACTCTTTTTGAGGATATTGGTCAGATTGATAGAGACCAGTTGAAAAACGGGCCTCTCGGCCACTTCACTTATGAGAATGGCCGTTATCAATTGCAGGTCACACCACCGCGTATTGACATCAAGTCCCACGGGCCGGAGATACTACCAGAGGAATTGGCGAAAGTGGCACACCGGATTGCGGAAGTGCTGAAACCGTTGCTTAAAGTCATACCGGTTACGGCGGTTGGTATTAACTGCGACGCGGTTTTTGAACTGGACATGATTGGACAATCAGGGGCAGAATTTTGCGGCCAACTCGCTATCAATCCCTTATCACGCAAGCTGATCCAGCACGAACCGTTTTTCGCGGCTACCCGATTTTCTTTTGAGGATCAACAAATCCATTACACTATTAAGATCGAACCGCACCAAAATGCAAAGGGGAAAAATTTATTTGTAGCAGTCAACGGACATCAGGTCTTTACGGAGCAGGATGATTTATACAACAAACTCGATGCCGTACAGCATGTCAGGACATACATTGCGCATCTGCATCAACGTATAGGAGATTGGGAAAAATGAATACAAATCCAGCAGAGCAGCAAGACCTCAAGAAAATAAAATTAGGACATAGTCATGTCCTCCTACAGCCAGATGACTTATTCCACGGCACCCATCCATTGTCTCCTATGCAATCATTGTCTTCCAGGCAAGGTGCTTCAGCGCGTGAGTACTTCTTTCAGGTGCCAGAGCGATGGAATACTGGTGGTTATCCGCAAGTATTCACATCGGCAGAGGAAGTCGGGAGTGGAATCATTTATTCCGACATTTTAGAAGTATTCACAATGAGCGCAAACCGCTACTCATGCATGAAGCTCGTACAGGAGCTTCCCGACGCTGCCTTACCGGAAACGATAGAAACGCTTACCGACCTGCGCGACCACTATCGTTCTCTTGAGAATCCGTCCGTACGACGCCCAACTCCTTCGCTGGAGTACAATGTAAAGCCACACGTATCATCTACCGAATAAGTCAAGGAGAAACCCCTGGTTTATTCGGTTCCTGTACCAGGTAGCGTAAGACAAAGTGATATCGTAGGACCTCTCCGGGCGTTCGAGTTAGAGAGGTTTGACTCGGATGGAAACCCGGCAGGAAACCTACGCACGTACAATTACGCCGTCATTCTCTCTCAAGACTGCGATTTGGAGCAGGATTACAATGCACGTCAACAAGATGACCAAGTGGGCATGGACAAACAACTGTTCGGCGTATTGCTATGCGGAGTATATGAAGAAGATGAGGTAAAGACGGGCCGCTATCGCAATGGTGCAACGAGGCTTGGCAGCAGAGAATGGAAATACGTTCAACAGAATATGTACCCAAGATATCAATACCTTGGATATGTGGAGCAGATTGACCGGAATCTCGTAGTGGACTTCAAAGATTATTTCTTCGTTCCTGTGACGTACCTATACGAACAAATCAATCAGGAAAAAACTATCCGTATGGCAAGCATGGATTCACCTTGGAGAGATCATCTGCTTCAGCGGTTCGGTTTTTATATGATTCGTGTGGGGCTGCCAACAGACTTCAACACCATCGCGGCCCCTGCTGTGGAGCAACTCCAACCTTGACGGGCATCCTATATGTACCTCTAGTATATCTTCAGCGACTCGCTCCTGCCTGCTTGACGTTTTTTACCAGATGTTCAAAGTCCTTTTGCTTCACGCGAATTCCTCCTCGACCAAGCGCGGCAGGATTGCCTTCTTGGGGATGTGGGAACTACGCCTACACGCTCTCGAACTTCTCGACCGTGACCCGAGGCAGCTTCATGAAGCCACTGCTTCAACGTGGGGGATCGTCACGTCTGCTGGGAGTGGTAAGCTGTCAGCCTGTACACTTTCCAGCTATACGGCTATAGCCTCCTGGATGTGTTCTAAGGCTTCTTCCTGCGTTTCTCCCCGCGAGTGACAGCCCTTGAGGGCTGGACACCAGACGTGAAAGCCGGGGGAGTGACTATGTGTAGATTGATTTACCCTCCCCACACAACACTTTCCAAAGACTGCGCCATATCAATCATCTTCGCAGGAGGACCATGAAAGGCAATGCCTAGGCTCAGGACCTATAAATGATGATTGCTGGAGTGTAGTGTGGTGAGTGTTGGATACCCAGTCTCTATTGGAACAGGAGTTCTGTCATGTCAGGCCCTCCTCTGTGGCTCACCGATGCACAATTCGCCCGCTTGCAGC
>JAJDZM010000156.1 GCA_022824615.1 Candidatus Binatia bacterium
GTGGATAACCTGTGGATAACCTGTGGATAACCTGTGGATAACCTGTGGATAACCTGTGGATAACCTGTGGATAACCTGTGGATAACCTGTGGATAACTCGCGAGAACAATGCGTCTGAGAAAGAGGCAGAAAAAGTTATCCACAGGTTTACTGAAGTTATCCACACCCCCTGTGGATAACTTTTTCATTTATAAACAAATACTTAACCTACTTATCCACATATCCACAGGCCCTACTACTACTATTATCTATTTATATATAAATATAAGAAATAAGTAGTAGTAAGTAGAGAAAGAAAAAAGAAGGGAGGAGGATATGGAATTCAGTGTCGGTAAGGAAGACCTCCTTCAGTGTTTATATCTCGTACAAGGTGTTGTTGAGAGACGATCCTCTCTTCCCATGCTCTCCCATGTTCTCATCGAATCAGACTCTACAGGAGAGAGCGAAGGCGTTATCTCTCTTGGGGCAACAGACCTTGAAATTGGAATCCGCCAGCAGTGCCAGGCAGAAGTGAAAGAATCGGGATCAACGACTGCGGATGCACGAAAGTTGTACGAGATCATTCGTGAACTGCCGTCTGGACAGGTTCGTTTACGCTCAAGTGGAAATGGATGGGTGGATGTCAACAGTGGAAGATCCCACTTCAGGATCGCCAGTCTGGACCCGCAAGAATTCCCCACCATAACTGGGCAAAAAGAGAAGAAAGAGGAATCCTCCTCTTCTTCTGATCAATTCATATCTTTGCCTGGACCGACCCTACGGGAGATGATTGAAAAAACCCTCTTTGCAACCTCCCCCGATGAGACTCGCCTGAACCTCAGCGGTGTCTATCTCGAGACTCAGAAAGAGGGGAAAGTGCGTATGGTTGCCAGCGATGGACACCGCCTGTCCCTCATCGAGCGAGAGGTCGCTACCCCTTCGCTGCCAGATTGGCCGAGTGTCATACTTCCCAAAAAAGGTTTAGTTGAAACACGGAAACTCCTTGAGAAGAGCGAGGGAACAATAGACGTTTCCGTCAACGATTCGGTTGTCAACCTCAAGAAGGAGACAACCGAACTCTTTATGCGTCTCATAGAAGGGGAATTTCCTGACTACCAGCAAGTTGTTCCAAAAGAGCATACGCATCGGATTGAGTTTCCCCGTGATGAACTCCTCAGTGCTCTCCGTCGTATCTTGATTCTCACGACAGAACGGTCTCGGGGGATAAAGTTACAGTTTGAAAAAGATAAGATCGAGGTTTCCGTCAATACTCCGGATTTGGGAGAGGGAACCGAGGAGATTGTAGCCTCATACGCTGGAGAGGGATTATCGATTGGGTTTAATGGAAGATATCTGATTGAGGCATTAAATGTCATGAATGAGGGGGATTCTGTCGTACTTTTTCTTAAAGACGAGATGAGTCCAGGACTCCTTCAGCAAAAAGAGAGCCGTGAATTTTCCTACGTCATAATGCCTATGAAAATCAATTAATAGAAAACTGTTTTACTATTGCTCGTGGTTTACGTAACGTAAAGAAAATGCTAAGCTTTGATATCAAAAAGGGGAGGTGTGTGAAGAAGCTTTAAACCTACCTGCCTCCTTTGGGAATTACATGCTCGAACAAGACTATGGGGCAGGACAAATAAAGGTACTCGAGGGTCTCGAAGCGGTTCGCAAGAGGCCGGGAATGTATATCGGTGACACCGCAGAGAGAGGACTTCATCATCTCGTCTTTGAAATTGTCGACAATTCTGTCGATGAAACACTCGCCGGCTACTGCACTCACGTTGTTGTAACCATCCATACCGAAGGACATGTCTCCGTTGTCGATAATGGCCGGGGCATTCCAACGGAAAATCACCCGACCGAGGGTATTTCAGCCGCTCAGGTCGTCCTCACTAAGCTTCATGCCGGTGGAAAATTCGATAAAGGAGCATATCGAGTCTCCGGAGGGCTGCACGGTGTTGGTGTCTCCGTCGTCAACGCACTATCGGAAATCCTGGAAATCGAGATCAGGAGAGCAGGGAAAATCTATTTCCAACGTTACCGTCGCGGTCAGCCGGACAATGAACTGAAAGAGATCGGACAGACTGAGGAGAGCGGAACAAAAGTTGTTTTTACGCCAGACCATCAGGTTTTTGGCGAGAGAGCTTTCAGTTTCGACATCCTCTCAAGTCGGCTGCGTGAACTTGCCTTCCTCAACCCAGGTCTCCACATTTCCATTGTTGACGAAAGGGAGCCGGAGAAACGTCACGACTTCTTCTATGAAGGAGGGATCGTTTCTTTTGTCGAGCACCTTGGCCGGGCGAAAACACCACTGCACCACGAGGTGATCTATTTCAGTGGAGAAAAAGGCGGAACCGCAGCCGAAATCGCTCTCCAATGGAACGAGGGGTATGTCGAAAGTATTTATTCGTTTGCCAATAATATCAACACGATAGAAGGGGGAACCCATCTCGTTGGACTCAAGGCGGCGCTGACCAGGACCATTAATTCCTACGTTGGGTCACTCGGCCTTCTCAAAAAAGATCAGGAAAGTCTCCAGGGAGAGGATATTCGAGAGGGTCTGACTGCCATCATCAGCGTGAAAGTTCCAGAACCGCAATTTGAAGGACAGACAAAAACCAAGCTCGGCAATAGCGAGGTCAAAGGGTTTGTCGAATCGTTGGTGAACGAAAAGCTTGGAGTCTATCTTGAAGAACACCCGGCAGAGGCCAAGAAGATAGCACAGAAGAGTGTTGATGCCTCACGTGCGCGTGAGGCGGCCCGGAAGGCGCGTGAACTCACGCGGCGGAAGGGAGCCCTCGATTCCGGCTCTCTTCCTGGAAAGCTCGCCGACTGCCAGGAGCGCGACCCGGAAAAAAGTGAAATTTTTCTTGTTGAGGGGGATTCTGCCGGAGGGTCAGCAAAGCAGGGGAGAGATCGGCGTACACAGGCTATTCTGCCGCTACGCGGGAAAATTCTGAATGTCGAAAAAGCACGCTTCGACAAAATGCTTTCATCTCAGGAAATACGTCTCCTGATATCCGCTTTAGGAGCTGGGGTCGGGAAGGACGAGACGGACCTCTCCAAACTGCGCTACCATAAAATCATCATTATGACGGATGCGGATGTTGACGGCTCCCATATCCGTACTTTGCTGCTGACTTTCCTATATCGTCAGCTCCCCGGTATCATCGAAGATGGGTATTTATGTATTGCTCAGCCCCCCCTGTATCGGGTCAGAAAAGGAAAAACCGATCACTACCTGAAGGATGATACCGAGCTTGACGATTTCCTGGTGGACCTCGGTGTTGAGCACCTCTTGGTGGGAGAGCTTGAAGGGGAAGCGCTGAAAATATGGGTCAAGAACTCCCTCCGTCTGAATAGCATTCTTGATCTCGTTGAACGGAGAGGAAGAGACCGCACTCTTGTCTGTTCTCTTCTCTCTCATCCAGACCTTTCTCCCGCTGCTTTCAGTAGTCGGACCCTTCTTGAGTCTGTACTCTCTACACTCGGAAAAGAGCTGACAGACCGCGGCCAGACCTCTTTTTCCGTAGAGGAAGATAGAAAACTTGGCGGATATAGGATTGTCGTCACCCAGGGGCTGAACGGTTCCGGACAAAGAGTGGTCTTTGATCGAGACTTTATTGAGTCCGCAGAGGCCGTAGAAGTGAAAAGACTATTGAGCACGCTTGCGAATATTGGCCCGGCTCCTTTCACTTTCTCTGCGAAGGATACGGCCCTCACCCTGGGAAGCCAGGCGGAGGTCCTTGACGCAATCCTAGCGCGTTCCAGAAAAGGGGTCGATATTCAGCGCTATAAAGGTCTTGGGGAGATGAATCCTGAGCAACTCTGGGAAACAACCATGAACCCGGAGACACGGACTCTCTTGCAGGTCAGGATTGAGGACGCCTACGAGGCTGATGAGGTCTTCTCTACTCTTATGGGAGATGAAGTTGAGCCGAGACGTAAATTCATCTCTGAGAACGCACTCTCCGCCAAGAATATTGATATCTAAGCCCACCACGCTCCCTGTTGTAATCAAAAAGGAAACCCCTCTGCATGGAAGACTATTCTGACTCCCACCCCCTTCCCTCTGTCAATATCGAGCAGGAGATGCGGCAGTCCTATATGGACTACGCCATGAGTGTGATTATTGGCCGAGCGCTGCCCGATGTCCGGGATGGATTGAAGCCGGTCCACCGCCGCGTCCTGTACGCCATGCACGACCTTGGGAACGAATGGAATCGTCCCTATAAGAAGTCCGCCCGTGTCGTGGGTGACGTGATTGGCAAATACCACCCACACGGAGATTCGGCCGTCTATGACACCCTTGTGCGTATGGCGCAGGATTTTTCGTTGCGTTATCCGCTTATTGACGGCCAGGGAAACTTTGGCTCGGTTGATGGCGACCCCCCCGCTGCCATGCGATATACCGAAGTCCGCATGACCCGCATCACCTCGGAGTTGCTTGCCGATATTGATCGAGAGACCATTAATTTCATCCCGAACTATGACGATACCAGCCACGAACCTGCCGTTCTCCCAAGTAAATTTCCCAATCTGCTGGTCAACGGCTCTTCTGGAATTGCCGTGGGGATGTCAACCAATATCCCTCCCCACAACCTCGGTGAAGTGATTGAGGCGCTCCTGGCTCTGATCGAAAACAGGGACCTCAAAAACCGTGATCTGATGGAGTACATCCCCGGTCCAGACTTTCCTACTGGAGCCTACATCCACGGACGCTCAGGAGTACGCAGCGCCTATGAAACCGGGCGGGGCATCATTCAGATGCGGGCTCGGACCTCTATAGAAGAGGACGAGAGGACCGGAAAAAGTCGTATTATTGCGCATGAGATCCCGTACCAGGTAAATAAGGCCCGTTTGATTGAGCGTATTGCTGATCTGGTCAACGAGAAACGCATTACAGGAATCTCCGACCTGCGTGACGAGTCCGACAGGGATGGTATGCGTATCGTTATCGAGTTGAAAAGGGATGCTGCCCCACACGTCATCCTCAATCAGCTGTACAAAATGACCCCTCTTCAGGATTCGTTTGGGGTCATTCTCCTGGCTATCGTCGATGGCCGTCCTCGCCTCCTGACCCTCAAAGACACCCTCCTGCACTTCCTTGAACATCGCCGGGAGGTGGTCCGCCGCCGGACTGCCTTCGATCTGCAGAAGGCCAATGACCGCCTCCACCTGCTTGAAGGGCTCAAAAGCGCGTTGGATAATCTCGATCCTGTACTCCACACCATTCGTCACGGACAGAATCCGGCGCGCGTGCGGCAAGCCCTTCAGGACCAATTTGCGCTGACTGAGACACAGGCGCAGGCTATTCTTGATATGCGCTTGCAGCGACTCACCCAACTCGAACAGGAAAAAATTCTTTCCGAGCACAGGGAAACGCTCGGCGTTATTGATTCGCTGCAAAGTATTCTGGCCAGCCCGGAGAAGATCAACGGTGTCATCAAAGAAGAGCTGACGGATCTCCGGAGTCGCTTTTCCGACGAGCGCAGAACACAGATCCAGTCTGCCAGCGCAGATCTCTCGGACGAAGATTTGATTGCCGAAGAAGATGTCGTGGTCACCATATCGCACGCCGGCTACATCAAGAGAAATCCACTGACTGAATACCGCTCCCAGCGGCGGGGAGGAAAGGGGGTTGTTGGCGCAACGACCCGAGAAGAGGACTTTGTTGAACATCTCTTCATCTCCTCCACGCATGCCTTCCTGTTGTTTTTTTCCTCAATCGGCAAAGTGCACTGGGTCAAAGTCCATGAAATTCCTCAGGGCGGCCGCACTGCAAAAGGAAAAGCCATCGTGAATCTTTTGCCGCTGCAAGAAGGAGAGAAAATTTCCGCCTTTCTGCCTGTTCGAGAGTTCCAGGACGATGGTTTTATTGTCTTTGCGACCCGCAAGGGACAGGTCAAGAAAACGAAACTCATGGCCTATGCTAATCCTCGTCGTGGCGGAATCATTGCCATTACTCTTGGTGCTGGCGACGAGGTGATCGGCGTCCAGTTAACGGACGGGAAACAGGAAATCCTCCTTTCGACCAAAAACGGAAAGGCGATTCGATTTGGAGAAGATGAGGTCCGAGCAACCGGCCGCGGCACATCTGGCGTTCGGGGGATGACACTGGAAGAGGGGGACGAGGTTGTCTCCCTTGAAATCCTCAACCAAGAAGCTACGCTTCTTACGGTATCGTCCCAAGGGTATGGGAAGCGGAGCAGGATAGAGGACTATCGGCTACAGTCGCGTGGGGGGAAAGGAGTCAGTACGCTGCGCACCACGGACAAGACCGGATTGGTCTGCGGGGTGCTGCAGGTGAAGGAGGACGATGACTTGATGCTCGTGACGGATAGCGGCAAGATAATACGGATTCGGATCGCTGAGTTACGGGTGATAGGCAGGAACACCCAAGGTGTTAAACTCTTTAATGTTGGTGCGGATGGGTACGTCTCCAGCATCGCCCTGGTTGTAGAGGAGAAAGACGAGGTTAGAAGAGCCGAAAACAAAGAAACGGTTCTTAATGCACAGAGTATAGAGGAGGAGTAGTTATGAGCATTCAGGTAGGCCAAACAGCCCCGGATTTTACACTCAAGACCAATAAGATGCAGGATTTTGCACTCAGCGAGGCAAAGGGGAAGAAGAATACCGTTATCCTTTTTGTTCCCTTCGCCTTTACCGATGGGTGAACGAAAGAATTGTGCTCGGTTCGAGACAATATCAACACCTTGCAGAATGACGATACTCAGGTTGTGGCCATTAGCGTGGACAGCCCTTTCTCGCTTGACGCCTGGGCGGCGAAAGAAGGCTATGATTTTCCACTGCTGAGTGACTTTGGTAAAGAAGTCTCTCAGGCGTATGGGTCGTTCTATGAAGACTTGATTGGTTTCAAGGGCGTCTCTAAACGTTCGGCCTTTGTCGTGGATAAGAGTGGGACAGTCCGATATGCCTGGATTACAGAGGACGCCCGCCAACTTCCTGACCTGGACCCCATACGCGACTGTCTCCAGAATTGCGGATAAGACGGCAAGGCGGGGCTCACTCAGCAAGGAGTAAACGTGTCAAGCTTCTATCTATTTGAATTGAAGGGCACGTTTACTCCTTCTCGCCTTTTCCTCCTCCTCGTATCACCAGGAGAAGGAGCAGCGTGAGGGCCCATATGCCCAACAGCAATCCGCCTACAACCCAGGGGCAGAGCGGGCGGTGATTCCTCTTGGCCATGATGCCGCAGGCAATCCCGTCAAGAAAGTGAATGAAGAGCGTCGTCCCAACAAGCGCCGGAAGGTCAATGGTCTCGTCGAGGAAACGTAAGCCGGTGAAATACCCGAGAAAGACTGCGAAATCCACACCATCTCCCTGTTGCTGACTGGGTTGTTTCTATCGGGTTTTCCTGAAAAACATCTTACTCCCTGAGTATGGACGAAGAGAAAACGGTTTTCGAAAAGCTCTACGAGGCAAATAGAGAGAACTTTGCCAATCTTGTAAAGGACCTCCTCGCACAAGTTTGCCTGCACGACGTTATGGAGAAGACGTTTCGAGACGCTGTTCAGGCGAGGGAAGAAGTCGCCCGCAATATGGCGGCGATACTCTCCCTGCTGAATATCCCCTCCACGACAGACTACGAGCATCTGGTTGAAAAGGTTGAAGAAGTCCAAGGCAATCTGCTCAACCTCAATATGAAACTTGACCGCTTACTCGCGAAAAAAGACAAGACGCACCGCCGCTCTCCTGGCAAAAAAAAGAAGAAAAAATAGGAGAGAGTGGTCAGCCCCCAATCATGGCGTCGTCCATCCGGAATTGGCCCGAATCTGACCGGCCGCGAGAGAAGCTGATCGAGCGCGGGGCGGCAACTCTTTCCAATGCAGAATTGCTCGCCATCATCCTCCGTACCGGTGACGCAAGCTCCGGACAGAGCGCGCTTGACCACGGTCGGGCGCTTGTCTCCCGTTTTGGTGACTCATTCCGAAAACTGGAAGAAGCGAGCACGGCTGAACTGTGTGAGGTCAAAGGGATCGGGCCGGCAAAGGCCGCGCAGATAAAAGCCTCTCTGGAGATTGCGAAGCGCTTCTCACAAGAAGAAATTCGCCGGGGCGAGTCGTTTAGCTCCAGCCTTGATGTCTTCAATCACTACCGGGAACAGCTCGGCGGTCTGAAAAAAGAAGAGTTTCATGTGCTTCTGCTGGACGCCAAGAACAGAAAACTCAAAGACGTGCGTGTCTCGGAGGGGTCTTTAACCTCCTCCTTAGTCCACCCCCGTGAAGTTTTTCAGCCCATCATCCGCGAGTCAGCCGCGGCGGCTATCCTCGTGCATAATCACCCCAGTGGTGATCCGATGCCGAGCCAGGAAGACCTGAAGATCACCCAGCGTCTCAGGGAGGTCGGAGAGGTCATGGGTGTCCACATTCTGGACCACCTGATTGTTGGCAAAGGCCGCTATATTAGTTTTGTCGACGATGGGTACTGGGATTAAACAGGCAGATGCTGGACACGTTCACTCTTTAGAGATCATGGGACTCAACCGGAGCCTGCTTGGCAAAGAGTACGACCCGCAGTCATATGCCGTCAGCGCTGAGGCAACCACGGCCTACGCGCGTGCGTATAATGAGGACAACGCCTGGTTTCTTGACGCAGACAGGCCCGAAGGCATTCTTGCGCCACCGCTGTTTGGTGCGGTGACAAGCTGGCTCTCGCTGATGATGGTCGTGACCGACACCGAGCTGAATGTCGATACTCTGCGCCTGGTTCACAGCCGGCAAGACACGCGCTTCTTCCGTCCCATTATTCCGGGAGACACGATCAACAGCACGGCAAAAATTGTGGCCATTGAGGAGCAGCCTGGGGGGGAGTCTCTGGCCGTCGATCTCCATTGCTGTAATCAGACGGGAGAGACCGTTCAGCGCATCACGTTTACCGCCTTTATCCGAGACCAGGGACGTCGCCCCCGGAAGAGGACCGCGGCCAATGAGACTCCCGATAGCGAACCCCTGCATCGGGTCTCCCAGACCATCGACGCGGATCAAACATTTCGCTATGCGAAGGCCTCAGGCGATCACAATCCCATTCACCTCGATGAAAACGTCGCCAAACTGGCGGGACTGCCGGGCATTATCGTCCACGGCCTGTGCACCCTGGCGTTTGCATCCAAAGCCATTATTGACAACGTCTGCGAGAAGGACCCCCGCCGGCTCAAGCGGCTCAGCGCCGGATTCGCCAGACCGGTACTCCCCGGTCAGACAATTACCACGGCTATCTGGCCGGATACGAATGCAGGTTCCTATCGATATGAGACGGTCAACCCTAATGGACGAGCCGTCATCAGGCCGGGCTATGCAGAGGTCGAATAGGTTTTATAGAAACCCACGCTAGAACGGCACGTCATCGTCCGGGGGAACTGAACCTGCCCCAACATCATCAAACCCGCCGCTTGGCTCGTCATCAAACGACTGGCCCGAACGAGCGCCCCCACCGTCACGACCGCCGAGGAACGTCACTTGCTGAGCGTTGATCTCAGTAAAATACCGTTCCTTCCCTTCCCTGTCCTCGAATTTTCGAGTCTGGATACGCCCTTCAATATAGACCTGACGACCCTTAGACAGATATTGGCCGCACGTCTCGGCCTGCTTGCCCCAGACCACGATGTTGTGCCACTCTGTGCGTTCCTGGCGGCTATTGTCCCGGTCCATCCAGGTATCGGTCGTGGCCACGGTAAAGCGTGCCATGGCCTGTCCGCTCTGTGTGTAGCGTACCTCCGGGTCTCTACCCAGATTTCCAACAATAATCGCTTTATTCACCGAAGCCATGGCAAAATCCTCCCTGCCTCTTAACCTGATCGCCCCTTGATGAATGCCGTCACGATACCGGCTAATGAAGTGCCAACTAAGACAGCAGCAACCCAAGGTTGGTCTATATAGGCACAAAATATACCACCAGAAATCCCTAATATTCCGAGAATAAAGCCAAACCATTGGCCATATATGACTTCTTTGCCTTCATATTCCAGTGCCTTATTGTCCCATTGATGGCGATGCGACTGCTCTTTCTCTGAAAGCTGCATGATGCGCTCAGCTGAGCCAGGCAAAGTCTCGTCATATTGACGAAACAGAGAGGGTGGCGGTAGCGGTCCCTTAAAGGATATTGCTTCTATAACAGCAATCTTGGTTTGTTCAGGGAGTTTCTCTAATATCTCAGGCGTGAGTTCTTGAAGAACCTCGGGCGGGATGCGTTGCGCCGTGCCGGGCGATTTTCGCCCGGTCTTTTCTGGGGCGCTAGGAGGTTTAGGATCGGTTTGCTGAGGCATTCTCCTCTTTCTCAAAGGCTGTCCACATATCCCCACCAATAGCAAAGAGATCATCTTTACACGAATGCGGGTAATGTACAGGCTTCATTTTCCCTGGGTAGAGGCACCCTACAGACGTAAGTCCTGACAGAACCCCACGCCAGAAGGGGTGCTTTCCCCCAGCGTGCCGCTTGAAATAAGTAGTCCGTACACTCGGCCTTAATGGGTGCTCTAAGCGATCAACGCTCGCACCTAGCTCTTCGTTCGACATTGCTGTCTCCTTACTAATTGGTCAGCATAGCATGCTGAAGGCTGTTCAGTTTGCTGCGCTTTGCTTGGCAATGGCTATACGTTGGGCAGTCGTCAGCTTCGCCGCTCGTGCCTGTCCGCCTGACCGTCCCAAAATCTGACCAGCGGTGCGTACTTCAAACTGCTCGTCTGTTGCGATCCGTGCGACTGCCACCGCTGTCCCAACCACATCGCGCGGACGTTGCTGTCCTTGTGGTTCTCGCGGCATGTGTCTTTCCTCCCTTACGATTCTTCGCATATCTGCGTAGTGGCCAGTTTGTCAATAGTACAGCTTAATTATAAATCCGCTTGATGGCGTATGCGGGTGGGGGTCGAATAAGAGGGATTGTTGCCCTTCTCCGGCTCGCCTATATTCGTTCCTGTCTGCGTGAGGAAAATATGATGTTGAAGGCTCGCATTGTCCAAACAGGAAAGAAGATTCTTTTGTTGCTGGTCGTACTCATCCCCTTTACCGGAATGGCGTATGGCGCGGATGCGCTTGGCCTTGGAGAAAATTCTCCATTCGTCTCAACCTCCCGGCACGGCATGGTCGTTGCCGCGAATGCGCAGGCGAGCGAGGCGGGCGTCGCCATGCTCCGCAGGGGAGGCAATGCGGCTGATGCTGCGGTGGCGACATCCTTTGCCATCAGCGTACTCAGGCCACAGTCAACCGGAATAGGCGGCGGCGGTTTTCTGCTGCTCTATCTGGCGAAGGAAGGCAAAACCCTGGCGATTGATTTCCGCGAACGGGCCCCGCTCAAAGCCAGCCGAGACATGTTTATCCGGGACGGAGAAGTCGTCCCCTCCCTGAGCCGCACCGGGCCGCTGGCCGTCGCCGTGCCCGGTATCGTTGCCGGACTGGTGGAGGTCCAGCAACGATACGGCAGCTTATCGCTCGCAGAGGTTATGCAGCCCGCCATTCGTCTGGCAGACGAGGGATTTCCGGTCTATCCGCATTTGGCCCGCGCCATAGCCTACCGAGCCGAGGTCCTGGGAGAATCCGACGCTACCCGGGCGGTGTATTATCGGAACGATCAGCCGCTCAAACAGGACGACCTCTTTGTCCAAAAAGACTTGGCCAACACCCTGCGCGCCATCGCCGAGGACGGCAAGGACGCCTTTTACACCGGTCGGGTGGCCCAGGCGATTGTCGCGGAAATGCAACGGATAGGCGGTTTGCTGACCCAGGACGATTTGGATCAGTATCGTGTGATTGACCGTGCACCGGTGACGGGAGGCTTTCAGGGAAGGCGCATTTATTCCATGCCGCCGCCGAGCTCTGGTGGTGTTCTGCTCGTCCAGATGCTGAATGTCTTGTCGGGATTTCCTCTGCAGAAGCTCGGCTTCCAAACTCCCGGTGCCACGCATATCCTGACGGAAACCCTGCGCAGAGCCTTTCGCGACCGGGCCCGCTACCTGGGCGATACGGACTTTGTGTCCGTCCCTGTTGAGCGTCTCGTCTCTCCCGCCTACGCAGAAGACGTACGGGCGAAGATAGATGTCTCCAAAGCCACGCCCAGCCAGGGCATTCCGCAAACCCCAACAGGACGGATAGAGTCGACGAGTACCACCCATCTGTCCGTCATTGACAAAGATGGCAACGCCGTGGCCACAACCCAGACGGTGAACCTATATTTCGGCAGCGGGGTCATGGTTCCCGGCACCGGTATTCTGCTCAACGACGAGATGGATGATTTCAATGCCCAGCCCGACCATCCCAATGCCTTTGGCCTGATCGGCAATACGGACGCGAATGCCATCGCCCCCCGAAAGACGCCGCTGAGCAGCATGAGTCCAACCATTGTGACCCGGGAGGGAAAGGTCGAACTCGTGATTGGCGGACCCGGCGGGTCGCGCATTATCAGCTCGGTTCTGCAAGTCCTGCTCAATGTCCTCACCTACCAGATGTCCTTGCCGGATGCCATGTTTGCTACGCGCATTCACCATCAGTGGTATCCGGACCGGCTGAATCTGGAAGTCCAAACGGGGAGTGAATCGAACGGGCTCGCCGAAAAGCTTCAGGCTATGGGCCATAATGTGAAGGTCGTGGAATGGGGCCCCGGCAAACGCTCCCGTTTTGGCAACATCCAGGCGATTCATGTTGACCGGGAGTCCGGCCTGATAACCGGAGTCTCCGACCCTCGTGGAGAAGGACGACCGCGCGGCCTGGACGCCGGGTAGCGGAAGGGGCTAGGATCGAGCCAGTTTCTTTGCGAAGGGAGTCTGCCGTGGCGGATTTTATAGATACTGACTTTTACCAGATCGAAGAATTTTTGAGTGAAGAAGAGCGCCTGGTCCGCGATGTGGCGCGCCGCTTCGTGGATGAGGAGTTCCTACCCAGAGTGCAGCAGTGTTTCCGCGAAGGCTCTTTTCCCATGGAACTTGTGCCTCGACTGGCTGAACTGGGCTTTCTGGGGGTGACGGTGCCAACCGAGTACGGCGGCGCTGGGATGAGCAGCGTCGTCTATGGTCTGATTAGCCAGGAGCTTGAGCGCGGGGATAGTGGGTTGCGCTCGTTCGCCAGTGTGCAGTCATCCTTGGTGATGTATCCGATTCTGACGTTCGGCTCGGAGGAGCAAAAGAAATTCTGGCTGCCCCGTCTGGCACGGGCCGAGGCCATTGGGTGCTTTGGACTGACCGAACCGGACTTTGGCTCGAATCCGGGCGGGATGATAACCCGCGCGCGGCGAGAAAACGGCGGCTACCTGCTCAACGGTACCAAGCGCTGGATCACCAACGGCTCAATCTCTGATGTGGCCGTGGTGTGGGCCAAGCTCGAAGAGGACGGCAAAGATGTGATTCGCGGCTTCCTGGTTGAAAAAGAACGCAAAGGCTTCACCCGGCAAAACATTGACGGGAAATTCAGTTTTCGAGCGTCCGTGACTTCGGAGCTGATTTTCGAGGATTGTTGGATTCCTGAGGACAATCTGCTGCCGAAGTCCGGCGGTCTCAAATCCCCGCTCATGTGTCTGACCCAGGCGCGTTACGGGATTTCCTGGGGTACGATTGGGGCGGCCATAGCCTGCTATGAGTGTGCAGTCGATTACGCCCAAAACCGCAAGATGTTCTCGCGACCGATCGGCGGCTATCAGCTCGTACAGGCCAAACTCGTGACCATGCTGACCGAGATCACGAAAGCGCAGCTTTTGGCATACCGACTGGGCCGACTCAAGGACGCGGGCAAAATGCGGCCGGACCAAGTCAGTATGGCCAAGATGAATAATGTTTCGACCGCGTTGCACACCACGCGGCTCGCTCGGGACATTCTCGGCGGAAACGGTATCACGGATGAGTATCCGGTCATTCGGCACCTCCTCAACCTTGAGACGGTCAATACCTACGAAGGCACCGAGGATATCCACCGCCTGACGCTCGGTCGCTATATTACCGGCCTGAGTGCGTTTGAGTGAACGCCTTGGCATATGAGGCAAGATGCCGGACACGTTTACTCTTCGGAGCCCATCGAGGTGGTCATCGGCTCACGCTCGCTGACCCTGCTCCGCGTCAAAGACCTTGAGCGGCTGGTTGACCGCGAGGCCCTGTTGCGCGACGACACGGAGGAGCCGCCATACTGGGCGCACCTGTGGACCGGTGCGCTGACCCTGGCCCGCTATATTGACGCTTGTATCGATGTCCGAGATCGGACTGTACTCGACCTCGGCTGTGGGCTTGGGTTGACCGGCATCATCGCTGCGCAAAAAGGGGGGCGGGTCATCTTTGCCGACAAGGAAGCTGGCGCGGTGTCTTTTGCGCGGGAGAACGCGCGGTTAAATGGATGTGCGCAATACGAGGTGCGGCAGCTCGACTTTACCCATGATATATTGGAGACAGATTTCGCGCTCATCCTTGGCGCGGAGATTTTATACGACCGGCCGACCTTCCCCGCCCTAGGCTCAGGACCTATAAATGATGATTGCTGGAGTGTAGTGTGGTGAGTGTTGGATACCCAGTCTCTATTGGAACAGGAGTTCTGTCATGTCAGGCCCTCCTCTGTGGCTCACCGATGCACAATTCGCCCGCTTGC
>JAJDZM010000127.1 GCA_022824615.1 Candidatus Binatia bacterium
CAGGACGAACGTGAGGCCGTTTGTGCTGAGCGGAGCCCGCAAGGGCGGAGTCGAAGATGGATGCCGGGTCACGTCCGGCATGACGAGAGCCTCCTGCATAGCTTGAGATTCGTAAAATGCGCTAGGCGCTCTGCCGCTCAATCCGCTTGTGCAGCTTCTCCATATAGGGTTGGACATCCGGCGCAAACGCCTCATGCTCGGACAGCTTGATAAAATGCGCCAGCGCTCGTGGATACTCGGCTTCCGCATCGGCATGGAATACGAGGTCAAGGCCATTATCGGCCAACAGCTTTTCCTGGGCCTTTTCGTTGGAGAACAGGGCGATTTCCGCCACAAAGCAGATATCCGCCAGGGTAACGCTCTCGCCAACGAGATAGTCCCGGTTCGGGGTCAGTCCCCGCTCAATGCCGGAGAGATAAATCCCAAAGGCGTCTTTCGCTCTGGCGTGAATATCCGCCGTCAGCTTGCCGCCCATTAAGGCCAGGAGATAAATCTGCGAGTCGCGCGCAAAGACCAGGCTGGCGTCCAGAAAACTATCGATACGAGCCGCCGAATACGCATCCGTTCCATACACCGGATAGGTCTCCTGCCCCAGACGCCCGACTGCGCGCATGATGCTGTTCGATTCAAAAATCCCGGTCTGGCCGTCAGGGCTAAAGGCTGCCGGAACCGTTCCAAACGGGTGCGCTTCGAGAAAGGCGTCCGTCTTGAACAAACGGCCGCTGAAACCGGCCCGAGCCTGCCGTTCCGTCTCCTGGGGAGCGGTCTTCTCTGCTTCGGTCAGCGGGCGAGCCTCAAAATCCCACAGCCAGTTCTGCAAGTCGGGAGGCGTACTGCCTCGGATATCAATGCGGAGATCGCACAGGCGGGCCGCAATGGTGGCCTTCCAAATACGCGGGTTGGGCAGATAAGAAAAAATGCGGAGATCGAAGTCTGACATGGTGACTATCCTTTCCGAACAGCATATATCTCAGGCGAGGGAGCATACCAGAAGAACCGGGCTGGGGACATGACGACACATAGGCACACAGAAAAACCCGGCTATGGCGACGGCGATGCCTCCTTTCAGGCCGCCGGCGGTGTGGCAGGAATTCGACAGTTAGTCGATGATTTTTACGATTTGATGGAACGATTGCCCGAAACTCGGGAAATTCGGGCCATGCATCCTGCTGATCTCACCCAGTCCCGAGACAAGCTGGCCCGGTTTTTATGCGGCTGGTTAGGCGGGCCGAGACTGTATCACGAAAAATATGGGCCAATCAGGATTCCGAGCGCACATGCCCATCTGCACATCGGGACGAAACAGCGCGACGCCTGGCTGTCCTGTATGCAGCAGGCGCTGGAACAACAGCCCTACGCCGCAAGCTTCAAGGCATATCTGAACGCACAGTTGGCGATTCCCGCGGAACGGTGCCGGACGCGGGATTAAGCCGTGGGGCCCTCGGCCCAGGGTTGGCCGAGCCGCTCGGCGACTGCGCGTGGGGAATACGGAGACGAGTAGAAGCCGACCTTATAGCTCGACCCGGCAGCGACATCGCTCCCTTGCAGTTCGACCAGCACCATATCGGCAGACGACGCGTCTTGGGTCGGCAGGCGGGAGTCAAGCGTGGGAGCCTGGTCCGTATAAAACCGATGGACGCCAATATCCAAAGGCCACTGAATATTCTCAAAAGGCCGCTCATAGGCCGGCTTGCCGCCAACGGCAATCAGCCGATTTTGCTGTTGGATAAACCACACTTTTGCCATAGGGTCAGCTTTCCTTATATGAGAATGGGGATAACTTCCGTTTGGACCGGGTCGCCGGTCACAATCGCTTCATCCTTGGTGATATAGACGTCAACCTCACTGCGCACCCCAAAGTCTCCGGCCAGATAAATCCCAGGCTCGACCGAGAAGCAGGTATAGGGCAGCACCCGACGCGTATCACGGGTCTCGACGCCATCCATATTTGCGCCGTTGCCGTGGACTTCCGTACCGATAGAGTGGCCGGTTCGGTGAAAAAACTGGTCGCCATAGCCGGCAGTGGTAATGACGCTTCGGGACACGGCATCAACTTCATGACCAAAGAACGCCTGGCCGCTGGTCACACGCTCTTTCACAAAGGCGAGCGCGGCATCCCGCGCCTCACGAACGAGTTGAAATATCTCCTGATAGCGCCCGGGGACGACCTTGCCCATAAAGCCGGTCCAGGTGATATCGGCATACACCCCGTCCGGTTCTTTGGCCCACAGGTCAATCAGCACAAAGTCGCCGGGTCGAATCAGCGCCGTCTGTTCAGCCCTTGGTGTGTAGTGCGGGTCCGCGCTGTGGGCGTTGATAGCCACCACAGGCGGATAGTAGGTCGTCAGCCCGTGTTGGGCAAAACAGTCCAGGATGAATTGCTGTACCTGATATTCGGATACCGGCGCGTTATCGCTCAAATAGCCAAAGGCGGCATCAACCGTCTGGCGGACCACGGTGGCCGCGCGGCGATGACTGTGCCATTGCTCCTGGGTCCAGACCGCCTCAAAACGCTGTACTAGGTCTGCGGACGAGACCACCTCAACCCCAAGCTGACGGATGGTTTCAATTGTGCCGGCATCAACCCGTGAGATGTACGGGATGGCATTTCCCGGCGAATACTGCATGGCAATGCGCCGCCGATTGCGCAGCAACTCGGTGAGGCGTTCTGCGTGCTGCTGCCAAGTGAAAAACGGCAACTTTGGTCCGGGCAGGCGATCCAGACGATACGGCTCAATGCTGGAAACGAGCCCGATTGGCGCACCCTCAGCCGGAATGAAATAATACCAGCGCCGCGTCGACAGCTCCGTTTCATCGAGCCCGAGAATCCGGTAGGCGAGCGGGTCGCTACCTCGAAAATCGTAAAACAGCCACCCGTCAAGCGTTTCCTCTTGCAATGCGTACTGAATCTCGTGCAAGCGGTCTGCGTCCATACTCTCCTCGCTGGGACTTATAGACCTGGATACCCCCATTCCTAAGGAATGAGGCCTTCCGGTGTTCGGTTGTGGGATATTTCCCCCTTTGTGCAGACTCCCGCTTTACTTGTCAAAGGGGCTGACCATTAGCGTGGATATCTCGAAGAGGTACTACGCGCGCTTCGGCGCTGGCGCGCAAAGACAAAGGCAGTATTAATTTTTTCATTTGATATTTATCAAGGCTAAGATAGCCTCTCCCTCTATGTGTGTTCATCAGTTTTGATACCCTCGAAAAACAATGGCCACCAAGACGCTTAAAGATAAGCATGCCGGTCGCGTAAGGCTCTCTTCGGGGCCGGAGGAAAACGGGCTGCCCGCCCCTCCGACCACAAGCAATCAACCAAGGCGGGCGGCCCTACCTGAAAGGCAAAGCATATGTCGAGACAAAAAATTTCCCTTCTCCTCTGCTGTGCTGGCGTAGTGGGCGTGCTGCTCGTTTTGTGGCTGGCGGGTGCGCCCGTGCTCTTGCGTGAGCGTGGGTATCAGAGTGAGGGGCGGAGTCTTGACACACGGAGCGGGAGCGCGTCCGAGTCGGAGGAACGGCGGCCTCGAGATCGGTTTATGATTAAGCGCACCGAGCGTGATCCGGCCTGGTCCCGTCCTGAGTCTTGGTTCCCAACCGATGAGCCACGGGCGATGATCGCGTTTGGTCGGCTGATGAGTGATGAGGAGGTGCTGGCGTGGCTGGAAGCGCACGATGTGGAACCACGGGCGTTTTATATGCGCACGCCAGGGGGTTTTAACGGAGCGTACCGGTTGATGGAGGACCAGGAGAAGAGTTTTGAAGAAATCGTGGCGGATGTCCGCGAGGAGGCCATTAACAACTTTACCAACAGTCTGGAGAGCCAGCCGCTCCTGTTCCAACGGTTCGCAGGGCAGCATACGGCAGGGGAGGTGAGTAACGATGTAAATCTCGAAAAAGCCGCCCGGTCGTTGCTGAGTATGTACTCAGCGCTTGAGGATGCTCATGCGAGTGCGCTGCGGGGCGACCCGCTCATTCACTCGATAGAAGTAGCGGGCGAGGATGTGCAACTCGTCACGCTAGAGGAAGGAGGCGCTCCCGATTTTGGTGTAACCGTTTCAGATCCCGACACTGACACACGGGCCAGAGTTCCCAACCCGTTCGGGGAGGAACCTGCTTACACCGCTCCTCTGATCGACGCGATGGATAGCGAAGAAGTGTACGCTGAAATTGCACGGTTAGGGGAAGGCGCGCCGGAGATGCCAACTGGCGCCGAAAACAACCTGCAAAGCTTCTCCGGCGGCAGTGGCGCGACCGCGCCCCAATAGAGTTATATGGGCAGGAAACGGAGCACTACTTCTGTTCGTTTGACTTTCCCTGGTGTATGAATGGCGTGGACTCCAGTCCCCGACCCGTGTGGGGGCGCTTGGTGAAGGGGGTTTCCAACTATATTTACTGGAACGCGCCGTAAGGAGGGCGACCGGAGAATACCGATGCTTTTGCAAGCACTCCAAGCGGTCATGCGGACAGAAGTTCAGTCCTTTCCGGCGGTAGCTGCGATCGTGCGGGGGTCCTTCCCATCCGGCCGGGCCGCCTCATTGATTGGTCAATCGTGGTGGCTGCTGGCCGTGGCGGCGCCGTACCGCCAAAATACTGCCATTTCGGAGGAGAACCAATGCCGCTCTTTGAGTGGCTGTCGCTTGCGCCGTCGTGAGTCCAGCTCAGGCTCATCAGCTTCGGTCTGTGGCAGATAACAAGCGGAGAAACGGTGTGACCGCCAACTGGATGAACAGGCGAGAGCGCTGGAAAAAATGAGTACGGGCATCGAGTGTTTGCTGGAGCGTACAGCTTAACAATTCTCTGACTTGATTCACGTTATCTTCGGCCAGGGCTGTGCCGCCCGTTGCTGCGTTACCGCCACAGCGGGCGGCCTCCTTTTCGCGAAAGGACTCTACCATGCCTGAGCGGCTGATTAAGGTGCGGAGCGGGTGTTGGGACTGTGGCACAAAAGACGGGGGCTGTATTCTCGCGAGCAAGGAAAGGAATGTGGTCGTGGTGTGTCGTGCATGCGCACACCCGACTGATGTGCGGTTTTGGGACACGTATTGGTGCCGATGAGTACTGGAGGATCTGACGGGGTAATCATGAAAAAACTTTACATCGGGCTCGTGGTCGTGGGCGCGCTTGTGCTGTGGGACGTGACGTTCGTGTGGTGGACAGGAGACGGGCTGGCAGAGTTGGAGGGAGAGCAGCGCGCGCTTGCGGAAGAGTTCTTGTTCCGCGCGCCGGTGCAGTGTCTAGATCATCCCATTATGCGCGGTCTGGCGCGTCACCTGCACGTTTCAGTCGGCCACGAGCAAGCCGACTGTAGCGGGCTGCACATGGAGCATGGGGGGTTTCATCACCGGCCGGTCCGGAGGGCCCCAGCGCGGCTGCACTCGTGGTTTGGGCCGCCTCCCGTGCCTCCTTATGATGTGTGGCTGGACGTGTACACCGTGCTCGGACTGCCGCTCACGCGGATCTCTCAAGATGCGTGTAAAGGGACGGTCTGGTGTGTCCCCAGGGAGGGATACCCGTGACCCTATATGATTATTTGACGGAGACGGTCTTGGGACGAAGGGCTGAAAAGCACGGAGAGCGGCTACCAGAACCGCAAGGGACAAATCAACCTGGGCTGTACTCATCGCCCTGGGACTGACTATTGCCAATACGTGTACGTACCGTACTGCCCAACGTGTGACCAGAATTATGGGGCGAATGGTAGCGATATTTTTCAGCAGAAATGTCCCTCTCACCAGAAGGGCCGACCGGGCCTGGCCCTGACGAGGGAAGAAAGCGAAGGAATTACTGGACCGGTCCTAACCCCCTCATTTTTGGGTATCGAGGTATATAGTTCCCTCCTCGCTGAAGTTGCGGCCTCTCTGACGAGATGGTACTACTAGCCGCTGGAGGTCGAGAATGAAAGCAGGAATTCATCCGGAAACATATCGGGAGGTCGTCTTTCAGGACACCGCGGCGAATTTCGCCTTCCTCACTCGGGCGTGCGTCGAGACGAACGATACGATTGAGTGGGAAGACGGCAAGACTTATCCCTTGTATAAACTCGATATTTCGAGCGCGTCCCATCCGTTCTACACCGGGAAACAGCGCATTGTTGATACGGCAGGGCGAGTGGAACGCTTCCGCCGGAGATATGGGTTGCAAGACCCGGAGAAACAAAAAGAAGACGCCTAGCCTGCGTCAGACGGACGCAGAGCAAGACCGAGCGGAGGGGCGGTTTTCTACCGCCCCTTATTATATTTATCTCCTGTTTTGGTCCTTGGTTGCGATTATGAGTGAAGCCGTTGCGTTGCACGAAAAGCTCTCCGAGGTCGAGCAGCGTTACGAAGAAGTGGAACGCACGCTGGGCCGTCCCGAGGTCGCCGGTGATGCCAAGGAGTATGCCAAGCTGGCCAGGGAGCATGCCGCCCTGGAAGAGGTCGTGACGTGTTTTCGGGAATGGCGTAAAGTCCATGAGGACCTCGAAGGCAGCAGAGCCCTGCTTGAGGATAGCGACCCGGACATGCGCGACCTGGCGCAAGAAGAGATCGAGGGGCTGAGCCAACGGGCCGCCCAGCTTGAAGACCAGCTCCATCTCCTGCTGCTTCCCAAAGACCCGCTTGACGAGAAAAACGTGATCCTTGAAATCCGGGCTGGCACCGGAGGCGAGGAAGCGAGTTTGTTTGCCGCCGACCTGTTTCGGATGTATTCGCACTATGCCGAGCAGCGCAACTGGCGTATGGACGTGCTGAGTTCGAGCCCCACCGGTCTGGGTGGATTCAAGGAAATCATCAGCATGGTCATGGGCAAAAACGCCTACAGCCGACTCAAATTCGAGGGCGGAGTGCATCGCGTCCAGCGGGTCCCCGAGACCGAAGCCTCGGGTCGGATTCACACCTCGGCCGTTACCGTCGCGGTTCTACCCGAAGCGGATGAGGTCGATATCGCCATTGACGAAAAAGAACTCCGCATCGATGTTTTCCGCTCCTCCGGCCCGGGCGGGCAGAGTGTCAACACCACGGATTCGGCCGTCCGCATTACGCATCTGCCAACCAACCTGGTGGTCTCCTGTCAGGATGAGAAGTCACAACACAAGAACAAAGCCAAGGCGCTGAAAATTCTACGCTCCCGCCTGCTCGAACGGGCGCAAGCAGAACAGCAGAGTGAGATTACGGCTTCACGGCGGAGCATGGTCGGCTCGGGAGATCGCTCCGAGCGGATACGCACCTATAATTTCCCCCAGTCGCGTATGACGGACCATCGGATCAATATGACGCTCCACACCCTTGAGCGGATTCTTGATGGGGAGCTCGACCCGGTTGTGGATGCCCTCATCACTTCGCATCAAGCCGAAATGCTCAAGGCCACCGCTGACTGAATTCAGCCCAACGGGGTTGTCTCCGGTGAAAAACGCGCAGACTCTCTCTACCCCGCTCGCAGTCCCTCCACGCCTCCAGCCGGATTCCTTATCCCGTGCTGAGACGGTTGCCCAGCTTGTGGCCTGGGCCGAAAATAGACTCAAGACGGCCGATATTGACACGCCTCGCTTGGACGCAGAAATCCTGCTGGCGCATACGCTCCACGTCAGCCGGTCTGGTCTGTACAGCCGGCTCCAAGAGACGGTTTCCGATTCTCAGAAAACCGACTTCCAGCAGAATGTGGTCCGTCGTACCAAGCGTGAGCCAGTTGCCTACATCACCGGCCGCCAGGAATTCTGGTCGCTGGATTTTCAGGTCAACCCCGGCGTGCTCATTCCGCGGCCCGATACGGAGGTCATTGTTGAGACTGCTTTACGCCTGCTGGCCTCGTCGCGGATAACCGCCCCCCGCATCCTCGATATGGGGACGGGCAGCGGCTGTATTGCCGTTGCCCTCGCGACTGAATTGCCGCATGCGCAGATTTGGGCAGTCGATAAGACACAAGCCATCCTGTCCCTTGCTCAAAAGAATGCCCAGACGCATCAGGTCGGCCAACGCATCACCTTTGCCTGTGGAGACCGGCTCACCCCTGTTTCGCCTGGCGCACCGTTCTTCGACCTGCTCGTGACCAATCCCCCATATATCGCCTCACAGGAGTTCGACACGCTCCAGCCCGAGGTCCGAGCCTGGGAGCCGCGGGTCGCCCTGGACGGCGGAGCGGACGGGCTCGATTTTTACGGCCGTCTGTTGTACGACAGTCCAGACTGCATACGGCCGGGCGGCTGGCTCGTCGCGGAGATTGGGGAGACGCAAAAAGACGCTGTGATACAGCTCGGACACAAGCAGCGCCGCCTGCGTTTCCAGACGTGCCGGCGAGACTACGCTGGCCGGGACCGGGTGGTTGTCTTCCAAAAGACCGTTGGTTGAGTAGTCGCGAGTGGTGTAGCGGGACGGGCTCTATGGATACGATTCTCATTCAAGGCGGTATTCCCCTGCATGGGGAAGTAACGGTCAGCGGCGCGAAAAATGCGGCCTTACCGCTGCTCTTCGCCTCTCTTTTGACCCACGAGGAATGTACCCTGCGCGGCGTGCCGCGTCTGGTCGATATCCAGACCGCCTTGGGCCTGCTGACCGAACTCGGGGTGCGGGCCGATTGGCTCAGTCCGAATGAGGTCGTGCTCGATGCCGAGCGGGTCGGTCAGTTTGAAGCGCCGTATGACCTGGTCAAGACCATGCGCGCGTCGTTTTTGGTGCTTGGGCCGCTGTTGGCCCGCTTTGGCCGGGCTCGCGTCTCAACACCGGGCGGCTGTGCCATTGGCACCCGCCCGGTTAATATTCATCTGGCGGGCTTGCAGCAACTAGGCGCATCCATACGCATTCGGCAAGGCTATGTCGAAGCGCGGGCCAACCGGCTGACAGGGGCACGGATCAGCCTCGATTTTCCCTCTGTGGGTGCGACAGAAAACCTCATGATGGCAGCCACCTTAGCCGCAGGAACGACCGTCCTGGACAATGCCGCGCGTGAACCCGAAATTGAAGACCTGGCAGCCATGCTGATTACGATGGGTGCCCGTATTCATGGGGCGGGGAGCCGGACCATCGTGATTAAGGGCGTTGAAACGCTGCACGGCGTCAGCCACCGCGTTATTCCCGACCGCGTTGAGGCCGGGACTTTTCTTATTGCCGGTGCAATCACGTCGGGCAATGTGCTGGTTCAGGGTGCTCGGACCGATCATCTCTCCAGCTTTCTGGAGCTCCTGCAACGCGCAGGAGTCGCCATTACCGACGAGCCGGAAGGGATTCGGGTCCGGGGCAATGGTCGTCCGACCGGCGTTCAGTTCGACACCCGGCCCTACCCCGGCTTTCCAACCGACCTGCAAGCCCAGATGATGGCGCTGCTGACCCTGGGTGAAGCGCAGAGCAGCATCACCGAAACGATTTTCGAGAATCGCTTTATGCACGCCCAAGAACTCGTCCGCTTAGGCGCGGACGTACATGTCCAGGGCCACACCGCAACCGTTCAGGGCGTCGCATTTTTAAGCGGCGCGCCCGTCATGGCGACCGACTTGCGAGCCAGCGTATCACTGATCCTGGCTGGCCTTGCGGCCCGCGGCGAGACGGAGGTCTCCCGTATCTACCATCTCGATCGCGGCTATGAGCACATAGAAGCCAAGCTGTCTCAGCTTGGAGCGAAAATCCAGCGCCAAACACATCCGCCCGTCCAATGACACGCTCCGCAACAAAAGCCCTGGTTCCGCTGCTCTCTACAACGGATGCGGCCTGCCAGCGTCACCTGGACAAACTGCTGTCGCGAGGCGAGAGCGCCAGTGCCCAGGTTGAAGCCACGGTCCGCTCCATTTTGCACGACGTTCACAAACGCGGCGACCGAGCGCTTATAACCCTCACCAAAAAATTCGATCGGGTCGCACTCGCGTCTCACGAACTGGGCGCGACCCAGGTCGAGATGGAGCACGCGCTCAAGGGCCTGGCAGCGCCCGTCAGAAAAGCGCTACGCGCCGCGGCCCAACGCATCCGTCGCTTTCATCGTAAGCAGCGTCAGTCGTCCTGGACCTACCGCGACGAGTTGGGGGTCACCCTGGGTCAGAAAATAGCGCCGCTTGAACGGGTTGGGGTGTATGTTCCCGGCGGTACCGCGGCCTATCCGTCTTCGGTGCTCATGAATGTGATTCCGGCGAAAGTTGCCGGGGTCAAAGAGGTCGTCGTGGTCTCCCCGCCGTCTGCTGAGGGAGACAATCCCGCCCTGCTGGCCGCGGCTCGTATTGCAGGCGCGGATGCCTTTTTCCGGGTTGGTGGAGCCCAGGCCGTGGCCGCCCTGGCCTACGGCACCCAGACGATTCCGCGCGTCGATAAAATCGTCGGACCGGGCAATATCTATGTTGCCACGGCTAAACGGCTCGTCTTTGGCCGGGTTGATATCGATATGATTGCCGGGCCGAGCGAGATTTTG
>JAJDZM010000031.1 GCA_022824615.1 Candidatus Binatia bacterium
CAGGCCACTATACGGCCACCGACGCCTTCGGCGACTACAACGGCGGCTTCGTGCCGCAGAGAGGAGCAGCGGTCGGGGTCCGTCTTATCCCCTCGGGAAAGAGAACACATGCCTCGTCGGTCTGAGGCGGAGCCTCGCTAGGCACTACACTTGGTTTTGTTTGATTTCGAACGGAACGGTGTTGATTGTCAGCCCCATCAGGTCGTAGATGGCTTGCGCCTCGGCGGTTGGCTTGGGCCTCAAGCTGGGCGAGGTTGTCCTTGCTGAAGCGGCCCGGAGAACAGCGCCTCGGCGTTGTCCGCAACGATTCCCTTCAGCCTCCTGATGGCGGCCTCGTCGAGCAGGTCCATCATGCGGCAGACCTTCTCCACCGGCAGGGCGACGCCAAAGTCGCGGGCCAGCTTCGGCAAAAGCGAAGATTGCCGCCGTACTGTGAGGGGACAATCCGTTTGGCTGCGCGAACCGGGGTGTACCGTCAATCGGCCTTGCCATAGTCTTCGGTGTTGTAACACTCGAAGATGAGGTGAATCCGGTCAGTCGAACCGCCGTTTGTGACGGCGTGAATCCGTTTGTTGTTCACCTCGTAGATTTCTCCCGCCGGCAGGTGCATTTCCTTGCGGCCGACGCGGAACAGTACCCGCTCGTTGGTTAGCAGCGGCACGTGAATCTTGTGGATGTAGTGGCTGGCTTCGCCGTCGTAGTGGCCGGAGATGTCGCCGCCCGCGGGTACCCTTGCGAACATGACGCGCGGAAAGCGGTAGTCGGTATAGCCAAGGTACTTCGCCGCCTGTTCCATGATCGGCAAAAGCACGTCTTTCCACCCGTCCCACAGCACGGGATGATCGCTGTAATCGAATACGCGGTTCGTGTCGGTAGTGAAACGGAAGAGGATGTGACGGGTGTCATTGAGTTGGGCGATCTTGTTGGGCTTGGCCTCGTTCTGCGCGTCCCAAAGCGATTCGGGTATCTGCCGCACACGCTGAATCAGGGCTTTGACGTCCGTCGAACCGAGATGCCTGAAGTAGTCCGTCTTCGGGTATTTGTGGGTTTCGGAGAACTCGTAGCCGTATTGGTCGATGAAATAGCTTTCTCTTTCGGCAACCAGTTGTTCCAGCGCGGGGGTATAGGCGCCAACGAAGTTTTTCGGGCGGGAACTCGCATTGAGTGGCTCGCCTGTTTTCAGGTAGGCATCCATTCGATTCGTTATCGGTGTGCCGGTCTGTTCAAACAATCGAATTGCTTCTTCTCGGAGGTTCTCGAATCGCCCGAATTGAACGTTGTGGTTCCGTGCGGAACGGAACATCAAGCGGAACAACCAACTGTAATAGCCGATGCCCTCGGGGAAATTAGCGAAGTGTTTCGATCTAAGGCCGGGCAGGTGATTGCGGGCGGGCTGACTGGTGTTGATGATCCGAGGCGCGATTCTGGCAAGGTGTTGCAACAATCTTCCGCTGCCCGCGCTGCCGTCGCCGAGATTCAGAAATCGGGTGACCGTTTGGTCGAAATCGAGTGTGCCCCGGTCGGAGAGTATCTGAAAAACATATTGTTTCTTGCGCCGGTAGTCGCTGTACATGGACACATACCAGTCCCACGGGTTGCGCACGAAACCTATAACGGGCAGGTGTGCGTAGGCGGCCGGCAGATCTTCCAGATGCCCGTGATATTGCAGCATACGGGCACCGGAAACCTGGTTCATGATCAGCTTGTTGAGGAAGGTCCCGCCGGTGCGGGAAACGTGGATGTACACGAAATGTTCGGTGACTATCATGAACGCATTTTCGACGCCGTTGGATCGTATGGGGGCTCGGGAAGCAGTCGGGCCGGCTTGGGGACGTCAACGAGGTGTAGGGTAAATTCACCGGCCGTTGTTTCGAGAAGCCGGTCGTATACCCCGCCCGCGAATGTTGCCGGAACGTAGACTTCGTAGCGCACGCAATCACTCCCCGTGTCATTCAGCAACACGCCGTCGCGGAAAGGTCGCGCGTTATGCGCTTGCGCGGGCAGCGAGCACACCACGGACACCTCCATTTCCGTGCCGAGACGCAGCAGCGCCTCGGTGCGCAGGCCGCTGAAGTAGATTCCTGTTTCGTCAACGTGAACCATGTTGATGTGGTAGTCATTCACCGGCACCGGATGCGCGTTTGCATTCATGGGTGGCCGAACTTAGGCTGGCAGCAAATTAACTGCAGCCTATCTTACATCTCCCGTCACCATGGATATTAAGGTACCGTTGCGCGATCTCGGCGCCGTTGACGCCGCTGCGTTGCGTGATGTCATCCTCGCCCAGGAAGAAATCGCTTGGCGTGAAGATCGCTCCCGCCAGGAAAGCCGCGTGTTCCTTGCGCGTCCGCGCCCCGCCGCCGCGGGGGTGTTGGCTCGCATGCAAAGGAGTTCATGAGATACCCGGAAAGGTCGATATTCCGGGATTCCACTCGGTGTTTGCTCGGCGTCGTTCCGCTAGCAGGTGCGTTCCATGAAGACGAAGCGAGTCCTGGTGGTGGGCGGCGGCTCGGCGGGCTGGACGGCGGCGGCTTATCTGAACGCCGCGCTAAACCCGAGTGCGCAGACGGGGAGTTCGCCTCTCCGGGGCGCTCAGGATGGCCAGGGCGTCGAGGTCGGCTTGGTCGAATCGCCGGATGTGCCGCGCATCGGCGTCGGCGAGGCGACGGTACCCAACATCAACCGCACCCTCGCCATGATCGGCATCGATGAACTGGAGTTTATGAAAAACGTCAATGCCACCTTCAAGCCATCGATCCGATTTGTGAACTGGCTTGATGACAAGCGCCGCTTCTATCACCACCCGTTCAGTCGTTTCAGCGCCGGATTAAGGGATGATGCCGACGGACGCGGGTCCGACTCCCGCCGCTTCCACCAGAAAACACTGGTGAAAATACCGAACACTGCGGTATCAATCGCCTTTCGACCGACATGTGACGGTGCGAAGGGGTGGTGGCAATGTGGCACCGAACGCGCGACATCCGCGGCATTCGAGACGGATGGCCGCTCAGCAATTTTCCTTCAGCGTACCACTGCAGTTTTTCAGCTGTCTCAGGTCACCCGTGGAGCCATACACTTGGTTGTAATTCCAAGTCTGCCCGCCGCCGGAGTTGGTTGAACAGTATGCGTTGACTATGCACTCCTGCCTGTACGACCGCCACTCGACGAACGCGCTGCTGTTTGAATTTTGCCCGCCGTAGCAGCTACTGCTCGCGGCACTTTGGCTCCATGCGCTTTGGCATGATGAATCGCTTGAAGCTTCAGCCGGTGTCACGAAAAAAGTTGCCATCACCAGGAACCCCAAGGCGATTGCGATTTGTTTACCCATCATAAGAAATTTCCTCCACTGAGATATTTGTGACCCAAACACGACGCAGTTGCTCGTCGCGGGGGATGGGTGGACGCCCGGAGTATGGGCAGCGCCGACGGAAAGGCGGAATACCGTGATCGAAAAAATGGATTTGGGAATCAATACGCGATTGTCTCCGGTGGGCGGAGATTTGCGAGCTTCTCGACCATGAGCCATTGAATAAGTATTCGTGGCCATCGGTTCTGACTGGGGCTAAGTCCACAACTTCCATGACAATCTCTCTTAGCTGACATCATCATAGAAGTATCCGCATCATGGCGGATGTTACGGATGTGGTCAAGCGTCTGTACTGCGTCTGTACCTCGCTTTGGGATTTGACTTGGGATTTGAGGAGCGGCGTCCTGGAGACAAGGGCTAGACGGTCGGAATTTTAGTACAAAAATCCGCCCGCCTAGCGAAGTGGTAGTGTGTCAGTTTCAATAGCGAGATGAGGGGCATGGTAGAATGCTCTGGACATGAGAGACTGGGAGGTGCGCTAGCATGCGTTTGGACCGAGCCACCGAACAACGGCTTCAAGGCAGCGTGGAGTCTGCCTTGGCCGAAGTGGTTGGCAACGACGAGGCTGCCCGCCTCATGCAAGCATCCGAGCAGGTGATGGCGCCGCCGCCGGAAAGCCGCACCGCAAAGGTGGCGCGGCTTATGGGAACGAGACGCGGGCAGGAACGGCTAAAAGCCGTGAAAACCTGGGCGGATGTTGACGGGGCGTAGCCCCGAGGAAGGCGGATGGACCCCAAAACGGCTGCTTTCGACACCAGTGTTCTCTGCCGTCCGTTTGACCGGCGGTTCATCACGTCCACATGGCAGGGGCTTGGGTGCAAGGTCGCCATCTTGCCGCGGGTCGCCCATGAGCTGTACGGGACCATGGCGGACAATGAGGCGGACCATTGGCATTCCGTCCTCAACGGGGAAGAGGCGAGGGGGGGGGCGTCAAGTACAGCCCGGTGGCCCGATACGATATTGTCTCCGCCGCATCGAAAGGCGTTCGGAAATGGATTCGCGATGAAATCGATGCCCAGGAAGGGGATGGGCTTGAACGCCAATCCGCGTTGGTACTGGTTGCCATGTCCCGCGAGGAGAAGGCCGAGGCATCCAAGCTCGCCGCGCTGATCCCTAGTTACTGCTTCAGGGGGTATTCGGCCA
>JAJDZM010000237.1 GCA_022824615.1 Candidatus Binatia bacterium
GGCGCATACCACGCTCGGTGATATGACTGACGCACCAGGAACGTTAATCCGGATCTTCAGGCTTGAGCAGGGCCGTTTGCGGGGCCGACCTCAATCCAGCCTTCACCGACCAGGACACAGGCGCCACCGATCCAGGTATCCGTGACAACGCCTGCCCGTTTCTCCGCCCGAGCCTCAAGCAGACTGGGCCGTCCCAGTTCCACTCCTTGCGCAATGCGCCAGTTGCTCATGCCCTGCGAGTGCTGCGCGTAGTGGCTGAGCAGGCCGGCCAGGGCGCAGTTGGCACTACCCGTGGCCGGGTCTTCGGGCACACCAAACAGGGGAGCGAACACGCGGGCCCGGATATCCGAGGCGGTATCGTCACTCTTGGTGTACACATGAACGAGGGGAGGGAGGTCGTCGGCGACCAGCGTTTCCAGCCTTTCCCGGTTCATCCGCACCCGCTCCAGCGCGGCACGGTCCCGGACTTCAACGAAGAGGAACGGCAGGCCAACCGAGGCGACTTGCGGTAGGTGGGTCCGAGTCACGATATCGTCCGTGGTCAGGGACAGCATCGCTCCCACCGTTTCTACATCGACGGTCTTGCCCAGCGACAGGCGTTCCGGGGCGGTAAGCTCACACCAGACCGACTGGTCCGGCCGCTTGCGGATCGTGATCGGCACCAGCCCGGCCCGCTCTTCAAATATCACGCTGAGAGCGGTGTCGATCGCACCCAGGCGGCCCGTCGTCGCCAGGACAAACGCCGTGCCGATATTGGGATGCCCGGCAAAGGGCACCTCCGCACCGGGTGTGAAGACGCGCACCTTATTCGTATGCCCCGCTTCTTCCGGCGGGAACACAAAGGTCGTCTCGGAGAAATTAAACTCGTGTGCAACCTGCTGCATGCGCTCACCCGACAGGCCGGCAGCCTGGGGTAAAACCGCCAACTGATTGCCCCCAAAGCGCGTATCAGTGAAAACGTCACACAGATAATAGCGATACCGCATAGCTGATTTGCCCCTCCTGCCTATGTATCCTCCCTGATAGGTAATCCAAGGCGCACTTTCAAGCGTCCGTAATGCTCCCGGCGTCCCGGACCCAGGCAACAGATTGACAAGTTTCTCAGGAAGTTGACAATACAGTGGAGACCCGGCCAGAAGCGGACCGAGTCGCACGTCCGATCCGATATAAAGGAGGGGGAGTATGCCAACCCAAAAATTCGTACCCATGACCAAGGATTTCCCGACCTTTGACTGCGACGCGCATGTCACGGAGCCACCCTGGATCTGGGAGCGGGCCAAGGACTGGCTGACCGAGGACGAACTGGAAGCGCTCAAGACCACGATGTGGTTTGACCAAAAGACCAAACAACTCATCGTCAACGGTCATGCCGGTACGGGTCTGGGCTCGCAGCGGATCGGTGGCACGCCCGGCGTTGTGAACATCCTCTCCCTGGCCGGGCCGGGGCTCAAGCATGACATCCAGCGCGCCATTAATGTCCGTAACCTGCACCCTGAGACGGCGATCTCTCAGGAGCAGGCCGCCTATCTGGACCACCGGGGCTCGTACGAGCCCGAGGCCCGCCTGCGCGACATGGATGTGCAGGGCATCGATCAGGTGATGATTATCCCGACCGATATCGACACCTACCCCTGGCTGCAAAACGCGCTCGGGGCCAAGGCCATGTGCAAGGCCTATAACGAGTGGGCGTATGAGTATTGTCAGGCCGACCCGGAGCGGATCTTTTTTGCGGCCCTGCTGCCCATGCAGGACCCGGTGTTTGCCACGGAGGAACTCTACCGGGTGGCGGACAAGGGCTGTCGGGTAGGCCTGGTCCGGCCGATTGACGCTATGGGCAATTATCCGATTCAGCCCAAGTATGAGCCGGTCTGGCAGGCTATGGAGGAGACCGGCGTAGTGTACGGCATGCACCCCTTCCCGGCCTTTGGCGCGCTGAAACCCCCAGGCTATACGGCCCAGTATTCCGGGGCGGAGTTGATTGCCCGCACAGTGGTCACCTCGGGCCTGCCGCACCAATTTTTGACCAACGTCCAAAACTTCCAGTCCGAGGCCGCGCTGTGGGTTGTCATGGTGCTCATGTCCGGCTTTTTTGAGCAATATCCCAAGCTCCGGGCTGCGGTATTTGAGGCCTCTTCGACCTGGCTGAGCTTCCTGCTGGACGAGTGTGACAAGATGTACAAGCTGTATCGCAACGAGCGCGAGTTGCCGCCGCTCAAACGGCTGCCGAGCGAAACCTTTTTCAGCCATTGCGTGACCGGCTTTGAGGGCGATGAGGCACCGCCGTCGCGCTTGCCGGACTTCTATGGCGATATTCTGGCCTGGTCGTCTGACGTCTACCACCATGATGGCGACGACGCCTGGCGGGCAATTGAAACCATGCGTGAATGTGATCTGCCGGAGTCCTACCAGAACAAATTCCTGGGAGACAACGCACGCAAGCTCTACAATATAGAAGCCCCGAAGACCTTCATCCGGGAGCGGGTGACGGAAATCGAACGGCCGGACTGGTGGCCGTCCGAGGCGGAAATTCAACGCGCCCTGGAGTCCGAAGCCTCGCTGACCCGTCCCTACGGCGAGGGAGCGCACCGGGTCAACGGCCATGCGGCTGAAGGAGACCGGGCATGACCAGGCCGTTTGCCGTCCTTGATAGCGACAGCCATGTGGTCGAGCCGCGGGCGGTCTGGGAGGACTACCTGGAGCCGGAATTCCGTACGCTCGGCAAAACGGCCCTGTGGCGCGAGGAAGGTCAGTACGGCTCGTATCTCAAGGTCAACGGCAAGATGTTCCGCGACCCCATGAATCCGAACATCCCGCGCCACGCCATCTGGAAGCCGGGCATGACCTGGGAGCAGGTCGGCGACCTCGACCCCAACACCCCGCATGCCAAAAGCGCCGGCGCGTCAGACCCGCAGGCCAGACTGGCCGACATGGACGCCATGGGCGTGGATCAGGCATTTCTCTACCCCACCTGGTTTGCCGAGGGCTTTCATCTGATCGAGGACCCGGACGTCGCGGCGGCCCTGGCCCGGGCCTATAACAACTGGCTGGCCGATTTTTGTCAGACGGCTCCATCGCGACTCTATGCCGCGGCCATGCTGCCGCTCCAGAACATGGACTTTACCCTTGAAGAACTGCGCCGGGTGGCCGAGCTCCCGCATTTCCGGGGCGCGTTCATTCGTCCCATGTTTATTGAGGGGCATTATTTCACCCATCCGTACTACGACCCGCTGTGGGCCGAGTTGGAGCGCTTGGGCGTGACCGCGGTGGTCCACCCGACACCTGGGCTGTGGAATCCTGAGTGGACCTCACACGGTCCGTTTATTGAAAAGATCAAAAATCGGCTGAATCAACACACCCTGCTGAGGGAGGTCGGCGGAGGGCCTGCTGCCGGTGGCGGCGACGGCCGGTCGAATTTTTCCTTTTTTGCTTCCCCCTCGGTCGGCCATCCGCTCTCTCCGATTCTCTCAGGCTGGCTCGACAACCATATGTTCGTTGCTTCCACTCTGATCGGTTTTGCGGTCATGCAGCGCTTTCCCGAGATGAAAGTAGTGGTCGCGCACGGCAAGGCGTCGTGGATGGAGGAAGTGCTGGAAAAAATGGAGGCCTCGACCAAGACCATTCCGCTCCTCAACTACTATCCGGTCCGGACCGACCCCGAAGAACTGTGGGAAGAGGGTCGGGTGATGCTCGGCTTTGACGCCGAGGAGCGCATGATCCAGAGACTGCCCCACGCCTTTGCGGAAAAGGTCGTCTGGGGCTCGCGCTATCCCCAGCACGATACCACCAGCGCCTGGGACGCGATCGAGGCTCTGACCCAGGCCGCCGTGGAAGAGCCGCTGATGGCCCGCATGTTTGGTGGCAACGCCGCCGCGCAGTTCGGTATTCCGCTCACGCGGCACGTGAATGCGTAAACGCACCAAGTCCTTCCGCATCGATCATTCGGGCGCTACCCACTCCGGCTCTTCTTCATCGGGCGGGTAGCGCCGGAGAAGCTGATGCGGGCGATACTGCGCCTTGTAGGCCATGGAGGGGCTGTCCGCCACCCAATAGCCCAGATAGTGGTAACGTAGCCCCTGCTGCCGAGCGTAGGCGGCCTGGCGCAGAATCGAAAAGACTCCGGGCGCGTGGGGCCGCCAGGCCGGGTCATGAAAGAAATAGATGCTGGATAGCGCCTCGTGCGTCACGTCCGCTAGACCCACCCCAACGAGACACTCCCGGTCGTAGTACAGAAATTCCCGGGCAAAGCTCCAGTTGCCCAAGAGAAAGCTGCGGAAATACGCGCGCTCATGGGTGGTCTGGGCGGGCCAGCCGCGCCGGGCGTGCATATAGGCATGGTAGGCGTTAAAGAGCTGAATATGCTCACGGGTCAGGGTCGGTTTTTGCACCACGACCCGAATTGCCGCATTGCGCCGCAGGGCGCGTTTCTGACTGCGAGACAGCCGGAAATCGGCCAGCGGCAGACGCAGACTCCGGCATTGGACACACTGCGCACAGGCGGGCCGAAAGAATTCACAGCCAAAGCGCCGCCAGCCTCGTCTGAGGAGTTCATTATACTGTTGGAGTGTCAGGTCCCGGATAATGCGGTAGGTCAGAGAGGCCGTCTCTGTCGGGAGATACAGGCAGCGATAGGGCGGCGTGGAAAAGCGTTGCAGCTCGTCAATACTGTGGGCCCAGTGCACCGGAGACGCCCCTCAGGTTCAGCCTGTCTCTGAAAATCGATGCGTTTAATTCTCGAATCGGGTGAAGCACTCCACCCCGATCATGGCCATGATCTTACATTCAAGGACGCGGGTCTTGTTGCTGGGTGGGATCTGAATGACATAGGTTTCGCCCCCGGAGCACTCGGCATTCCAATAGGCGGCTTGGTTTTCATCCGTGCCTTGCAGAAACGAGCGCGAGACTGTCGCGCAGGCTTTACCGCTCGTCTGCAAAATGCCCGCCAGCGTTGTAGCGCGTTCGGCCTTACTCTGGCTGAGTAACAGTTGATGGCCTTCGTTGGCAAAGGCGGGGGTCGCAAGAATAAGACCGATCAGGCATATCCATGCTGTCTTCATGACTTCGACTCCAATCCTACTGATACCTGCTCTATAAAAGATCGACACCTCAAAGAGGAAGCGGGTCAATTACGCCGTCCGGTCCTCTTGGCGTACACTCTGATGTATTCTCACTTCTCGCTCAAGCCGTGTGGAAAGTTTATCGCTTGCCATATCCAACTCATAATCCAGCTGGAGCCCGAGCCAAAACTGGGCGGACATTCCAAAATACCGGGCGAGTCGAAGGGCAGTATCGGCAGTTACCCCACGTTTTCCAAGGACGATTTCGTTAATCCGTCGTGCAGGAACGCCAATGTCCAAGGCTAACCGGTTCTGACTCAGACTCATCGGCTTCAGAAACTCCTCCTGTAACACCTCCCCAGGGTGGACAGGGTGTAATCTCCTCTTACTCATTGTCATATGCTCCTTCCTCAATGGTAATCGACGATCTCAACCTTCTCAGCCTCCCCGTCATTCCAGATAAAGCAGATTCGCCACTGGTCATTGATTCGTATACTCCACTGCCCGGCTCGATTTCCCCGAAGTTTTTCCAGCCGATTGGCCGGTGGAATTCTCACGTCATCCAGGGTGGCCGCCCTGTTCAACATCCGCAGCTTACGCAGGGCAGCCTGCTGGATATTCTGGGGAAGTTGGCGGGAACGTTGTCGATGAAAAATCTTTTCGGTTTCTTCATCTTTGAATGACCGAATCACCCTCTCAGGCTATAACGATACATGTTAAACGGCAAGCGTTATGCTCCGATATCTTCGTTCACATACGCTCGACTCATCCTTGCGGGCTGGAGCAACAAGGGCTAGGCTAGGCCGCGCAAGTGGGGTGAGAAGACATGAAAAATATAAGCACAACACTGACTCGACGCGAATTTGTGGTGTCCACTTTGGCCACGGGCTTTGCCCTGGCCGTGCGGCCGGTTTCGGCCCAAACGATAACCACGGATACCAGTGGCCTGGAAGCCGGGGAGGTCCAGATACCGGTGGGTGATATCACTATTCCCGCCTACCAGGCGTACCCGCAAACCGGCGGGCCCTTCCCGGTCGTACTGGTCATCCAGGAAATTTTCGGCGTGCACGAGCATATCAAAGACGTGTGCCGCCGCTTCGCCAAGCAGGGCTATCTGGCGGTTGCGCCGGAACTCTACGCCAGGCAGGGCGATGTGTCGCAGATGACGGATATCGGTCAGATTATTCGGACCGTGGTTGCCAAGGTCCCGGATGCGCAGGTCATGTCCGACCTGGATGCCACCGTGGCCTGGGTCGAGTCGTCCGGCACCGGTGATACGGCCCGGCTCGGTATCACCGGCTTTTGCTGGGGTGGGCGCGTTGTGTGGATGTATGCCGCCCACAGTCCGCAGCTCAAAGCCGGCGCGGCCTGGTATGGGCGTCTGGTCGGGTCGGCCTCCGAACTCACCCCAAGCCATCCGGTCGATATTGCCGCGCAGCTCCACGCTCCGGTGCTCGGTTTGTACGGGGCCGCCGATAGCGGTATTCCAAACGAAACGGTTGAACAGATGCGCGCCGCGTTACAGGCAGCGGAAAGCCCCTCCGAGATTATTCTGTATCCCGATACGCCACACGGTTTTCACGCCGACTATCGGGCCAGCTATCGTCAGGAAACGGCCCAGGACGGCTGGCAGCGGCTCCTGGCCTGGTTCAAAAGCAACGGGGTCGCCTAAGAGCAAATCACGCTGCGGTGTAGCGTGTCTCTCTCCCCTTTTAGGAGTGCGGGCTTCCAGCCCGCATGGCGGCCAGGATGGCCGCCACACCCATCCCCTCCCAGGACGCTTGGGGCCAGCCATTGTCCTTCCCGACGAGCGCGGACTGGCACGGCTCCAATTTATCGTGAAATGCTCTAAGAGTATCCGACACGGCGGATGTGGCGGGCGGCCAGGCAGGAGCGGAACAGGGCGGTCTACCCGGTCGGCGGTTCTATCAGCTCAAGCACGGCCGGCCACAACTCGCGGTCGTGGACATTATAGCGGTACTCCGTATCAAGCTTTTCCAGGAGTCGGACAATCTGGGGAGATGCCTCGCGGTCTCCGTTCCAGTCGCCGGCCTGTTCGATAATCTCTACGAGAAAGCCGTGGAGAATCCCCAGAATCCCGCCGTGTCCCTCTGTCAGCACCTTGAGGAAAAAGGCATGATTGAGCACGAAGCCGGGCCCCTCAATGAGCCAGCCGATAAACCCGGGCTCCTCTTCGGCTGACTGCTGCCACCAGTGGAGCCAGGCAAAGGCCAGCAGCACCTGTTCCGTATGGGGCAACATATAGAACGTCGCCGCCCAGCTCGACGGCAGCCCGTCCCCGTGCGACACCCGCGGCAGCCCCGGCTGCGCCTGAGGATCGTGCTCGGCCACCAATTGCCGCCAGTGCTGCCGGGCTTGTGCCAACAAGGCGTCGGTTCGCGCATGAGCGGTCAGACGGGTCAGGAGATAGTGCATAACTCTTTCCTGACAGGGACGACACAATGGCTGCCGGTCGCGGTCTATGCCGAGCCCAAAGCGTCCGAGACCCGCTGCAGGGCGGTCTCGACATTCTCCCGACTGTTAAACGCGCTCAGGCGTACATAGCCCTCGCCGCATTTCCCGAATCCGGCTCCCGGCGTGCAGACCACTCCGGCTTTTTGCAGTAAGCGGTCGAAGAATTCCCAGGAGTCCGTATTGGTTTTAATCCACACATAGGGAGAGTGCTCTCCGCCAACGCACTCATAGCCCAAGTTCGTAATCGCTTCACGAATCAGGACGGCATTGCCGAGATAATAGTTGCTCAATTCTCGAATTTGCTGCTTGCCCTCGGGCGAGAAGGCGGCCTCGGCCGCACGCTGCACCGGATAGGAAACGCTGTTGAATTTTGTTGACTGGCGCCGGTCCCAGAGCGAATGGAGCGCGTGGGCGTTGCCCTGGGAGTCGTACACCTGGCACTCTCTGGGCACGATGGTGTAGGCGCAGCGCGTTCCGGTAAAGCCGGCGGTCTTGGACAGACTCCGAAATTCGACCGCCACCTCTTTGGCCCCGTCGATCTCGTAAATACTCTGCGGCAGGCCGTCGTCCCGGACAAACTCGACATAGGCCGCGTCATACAGAATGAGGGCCTTGTTCTCCCGCGCGTAGTCCACCCAGAGACGCAACTGGTCGGTGGTGATCATACTGCCCGTGGGGTTATTGGGAAAACACAGATAAATAAGGTCAACCGCTTCCTGGGGCAGCGCCGGGATATACCGGTTTTCCGCGGTTGACTCCAGATAGACCAGCCCCTCATAGCGTCCGTCCTGCCAGGCCGCGGTCCGCCCGGCCATCACATTGGTATCGACATACACCGGGTAGACGGGGTCGGGCACGGCCACGCGCGTGTCCAGGGAAAAAAGCTCCTGAAAATTGCCGGAGTCGCACTTCGCGCCGTCACTCACAAACACCTCGTCGGGCCTGAGCGTCACTCCGCGCGGCTGAAAATCTCCGGCCACAATGGCTTCCTGCAAAAAATCATAGCCCAGTTCCGGGCCATAACCCCGAAAAGTGGCGTCGTCCGCCATCTCATCTACGGCTCGATGAAAGGCGGTGATGCACGCCTCGGGCAATGCGCGCGTCACATCGCCAATCCCCAAGCGGATAATGGTCTGATCCGGATTGTCGGCCTGATAGGCGTTGACTCGCTTGGCAATATCGGAAAACAGATATGAGGCCTGGAGCTTCAGATAGTGCTCGTTCATCGTAATCATGCGGGCTGTCTCCTTCCGGTCCTTAGAGTGCGGGGATGATCTCTTTTGCGCATATCTCCAGATGTTCCATGTCGTCGAAGGCCGGGTTGAGCAAGAGGTGTTCGGCCCCGGCCCGGACGATCTCGCCGATCTTATTGCGGCATTCGTCCAGACTGCCCCATATGGCGACCTGCGAAGCCATCTCCGCATTTTTGTACCGGACGCCAAACCACTCCCGCAGCCGTTGTTCCGCGCGTGTCCGGTCGTTGTCCACCGCGATATAGACCCGCTTGGAGATCGTAAAGGTGGCCGGGTCACGACCGGCTTCATCCAGAAACTGGCGGATCAAATTCGACTGCCGGATGAAATCCTTGGTTGAGCTTGATCCGGCGCCCATCCAGCCGTCTCCGTGCCGGACGGCGCGCCGTAGCGGTTTTTCCTCGCGGGCGCCGAACCAGATGGGCGGGTGGGGTTTTTGTATCGGCTTGGGCTCCATGGCCACATTCTCGAAGTTCCAGAACGTTCCGCTGACCGTGGCCTTGGGTTCTGTCCACAGTGCCTTGATAGCTTGAATGCCCTCCACAAAACGCCGGGCGCGGAGTTCGCTGGAGTAGCCAAAGATGGTCTCCGGGACGTGTCCGCCAATACCCAGACCAAAGATGAGTCGGCCCTGGCTCATCTGATCCAGGCTCGACAAACTCTTGGCCAGTTGCACCGGGTTGCGCAGCACCGTCAGCAGAACCGAGGTCCCGAGGCGTGCCTTTGAGGTCATGGCGGCAATATAGTTGAGCAGGGCCACGGGTTCGAGAATGGCAAAGTCACTGACAATACTCTCTTGTACCCACAAGCTTTCATAATCGAGGGTTTCGGCGCGCTGGACGAAATCCCGGATAAACGGCATGTCGACCTTCGTATCAAGAAACACCTGGGGAACGGCAATCCCACACGGAATAGAGCCTGTAGCCATATCTTGTCTCCTATCTCCCGGCTAGTTCGGCGCGTACGATCTGGGCTCCTTTGACCATGGCGCGCAGTTTATTGTAGGCGCAGAAACGGGGCAGGGCGCGCAGACCGCAGTCTGTGGTCAGCGTCACCCGCTCCGGTTCGATAAACTTGAGCACTTTGCGAATACGCTCCGCCACCTGCTCCGGTGTCTCGACCTGGAGATTGCGCACATCAATCACTCCCACGGCGACTTCCTTGTCCGCGGGCAGGTCTTTCAGAATATGCGCGTCTTCCATTTCACGGACGGCAAAGTCGAGTACATACTGTTCGATCCCGGTGTCATGCAGATGGGGCAGAATGGAGCCATAACCCGCCCCGGACGGGAACAAGCCCTGTGAGGCATTCCCCCAGGCCGCTCCAAAGCAGAAGTGCCAGGCGAGCTTGGCCTCTACGCCATCAATGGTTTTGTTGATGACATCCACCACCCAACCGAAATCATCCGGGTTGCCGCTGAACAAGGGCAGCCACGCCCCGAGGTCTTCCAGTTGGAGGAATAACGCCCCACTGGCCACCATGTCCTTCATCTCGGCGTTAAAAACAGGCACCAGGGCGTAGGCCAGGTCTTTCTGGGTTTTGTAGTAGTCGAGATGGACGTGATAGGTCAGGTTGACCGGCCCCGCGCCCACGCTGCACCGCACCGGTTTTTTTGTATTGCGCTGGGCAATATGGTACAGGTCGGCCAAGCGTAGCGGCCCGCGTTCGACCGCAGCAGTCACGGCGGTCGCGCCCCAGTCGGTGAGCCAGGCCGCATCAGTGTGCGAGACCTGCCCGCCTTCAACAATCGGGTGACTGTGTTTGGTTGGCACAAAGCCGTGAATGCGCTCATACCAATACCAGACAAACGACCCGATGCAGCCGCCATAGTCGTCGAACCACATCTGACCGTCCGTCAGAATGTCCAGCCCGGCCTGCTCCTGGTCTTGCAGCACGGTACGGACCGCATCTTCAAACGCCTCGGCATGGTTGACGTCCTTGAACGCCTCCCAGATATCCCGCCCGTGCAACTGATAGGTAAACCAGTGCGGGCGGGGATACGAGCCGACCATGGTCGTGGGCAGGAGCGTATCGGTTATGCTGTTCAACATGGCAGTCTTCTCCTCTTTTAGGTCCGTTGAGTCTTTAGGGTTCTTTGGGTCTCAAAGACTCAATAGACCCAACAGACTCAACGGACCCCATAGACTCAACCGACCCAATCCTCTCCCGTCCTTTTTCCGACAGCGACAGCGTCCGCTCCCACACGCCCCGCCCGCGAATATAGCCGAGTTGATCGAGGCGGTTGACGACCACGCTCAGCGGCGAGGCGGCCATGCCGGTGGCTGTACTGAGCGTGCGCAGGCTTTTGCCTCCGCCCGCAAGCTGCGCCAGAATTGAGCGGCTGTCCGCGTCCAGCCCGACAAAACCGCTCAAACTCGGGGGCGCGTCGGGCAGGTCGGCGAGGGCGCGGTCTCCCTGGGGCGTGAGGCCAAACGTGAAATAATCGAGCCCGCTCCTGCCCCAGCGCTGGACGAGCCCGGCCCGTTCGAGTGCTTCGATGAGACGGTGGCATTTGGCAGAATTGAGCATGGTGAAATCGCTCAGCTCAACCATGGTCGTATAGCCGGTTCGAATCAGGACCAGCAGACGTTCCTGCTCCGGAACGAGGCGCAGAGGCTCTGGATGGTCCGGGAGATCGTCGTCCGGCTGTGTCAGCACGGACAGGCCGAGTACGGTCGGAAAGGTCACGATGGAGCCCACCACAACCGTATGCACGGCGCCCAGCGGGACGTCCATGAACTTCAGGATTTCGTAGACGAGCATCGAGACCGTCCCGGCCAGCGTTCCCCAAAACGCGCCCGTAGGGGTGATAAAGGCCCAGCGGTGTCCGAGCAGCAGGACACAGGCCGCGGGACCGAGCATGGCACAGCTCACGGCCAGGAGGTAATACGGCCCGCCCGGATAAAAACTCAGCAGCCAGATGGCAAAACCGGTCAGCAGAGTCAGCAGGCGGCTCATCCGCAAGACCGCCTCCGGGGAGGCATTGGGCCGAATAAAGCGCTGATAGATGTCGCGCGAGAGCGAGGAGGTGATGCCCATATGCGCATTGCTCGTAGTGGAGATCGTCGCGGCCAAGGCAGCCACCAGACCCAATAAGGCCATGGCCGCGGGAAAGTCCCGCATGAGCAGGCCATAGGCACCCATGGGATTGGCGGGATTCACGGGGTCCAGAAAAGCGTCGCTGTGCACACTGCCGGCGTACAGACCGAGCACGCCCATGGAAGCGTGGATCACCAGGACGAGCAGGCCGCCAATAATGAACTGCCAGCGGGCGATCGGCTCGGTCCGTGCGGCCGCGGCGCGCAGCCAATAGTAATTGCCACCCCACTGAATAAAAAAGCCGATGACGAGCGAAACCGTCAGCACGCTCGGATAGCTCAACCGAAACCACGGAAAAGAGCCGAGCACGCCGGCTGAGAGAGGCGTGGCGGTCACGAAACTCGTCTCGATCAGCTCCCAGCCGCCATAGCTGATCAAACAATAGACGGCCAGGGCCGGCAGGAAGAGGAAGCCCAGCAGGACCTGCACAACATCGGTCAGCGTCAGCGCCCACATCCCGCCCAGGAAAATAAACGTCAGGTGTCCGCCCAGGACAATGGTAATCATGAGCCACAACGGCGCGCCCAGAAAACCCTGCATGATGAGCGCCATGGCCACCACATTCATGGCCACCACGCCGGTGACACCCAGCAGAGTAGCGATACTGACCACCACCCGGGTGCGCGTGTCAAAGCGCATCTCCAGCCACTCGGGGATGGTATACGCGCCACAGCGCCGGATATACGGACCGGCAAAGACGCCATACGCAATATAGCCGATCACCAGGGGCAGGCTGCCGCCCAGGATCCAGCCGAGAAAACCGTACTGTATGGTCAGGCCGGGAACGATGCTGGTCATGCTGCCGGCGAACGCAATGCCGCAAATGCTGGCAATCCCCGGAATGAGGCTGACCTGCCGGCCGGCCAGCAAAAAGTCGCCGTCGGTACGCACCCAGCGTTTGGCATACCAGCCCAACCCCCAGAGCAGGATAATCAAGGCTAGAACGGAGGCAATAAAGATCGGCATGGTTCGGCTATATCCGCAAGACTAGACGGGCCGCTCGTAGCGTCCGAACATGAGCAGACCAAGAATCTGGAGGGCATGAATGAGGACCATCAGACACATGATAAGGACGACAAAATCGGACATGCTGGCGTAGTGCATATAGAGTTGCGCCTCAAAACCTGCCACACAAACCAGGCAGAGGGCGGTCGGCAGGTTTTTGGTGCACCCCAGAAAGAGACTGAGCCCCAGGAGGATGAGACAGTCGAAAAACGGACTGCCGATCCAGAAAAAGGCGGTGAAATTCTTCGTATGCAGGCGGCCGTCAAGCTCGACAAAACTCGGAATCGCCAAAAAGAACAGGGCGAAGCCGGCCACGATAATATAGGCCGCTATCATCCGCACCGTCCGCTCTATCATCCGGGCGGCTTTCTCGGGGTCGGTGAGTTCTTCGGCCGATATGCCGGCCAGGAGACGCAGGAGTTTCTCCCCAGGCGTGCCGGGCGCTTGCGCGTCTTTCTGTTGTAGATGCTCCGCCATAGAAATTTGTATACGAACAAATCAGTGTCCTATATCATTATCAATCCCGCCAAATCCGCCTATCCCATCTATTCACACAAGTCACCACTTGGCCGCCATCGATAATTGCGACAGTCTTCAGATAACGTTCAAATTTACGAGCGTTGGCACGCCCCAAGTAGCGGCGGACACGTTTGCGTCCCTCGTTACCGAAGTAGTATATCCTACCGCCTCGGCGAGCACTTGTCTTTTTGCCATATCTAAGGAGCAAATCCACTACGAATCTTGGTATGCCGCGTTGTTGCATACGGATATTAGCGTGCTTCGTATACATAGGTCCCTGTTACCTCCCTTCCCCTTCGTTTCGACCATCGTGTTCTTGGGCGTCCGTGAGATGTGGTTCACTAAGAATATCGTTGACAAGTTTGCCTTTGCCTTCGTGAATGGCTTCGTGAACCAATTTACGGACCTCGCGCAAAAACTGCTCTGAATGTAGATCGAGCACGGGTTCAGGAACAGGGGCCGAAGTTTCGTAAATGGTTCGGATTTCATAAGCGCGGTCGCGAGTAGAACCGCGCCCCCGGTGATCGAATGCTTCCTTCCACTGTCTCTGAGGAATACGTAAGATTTTTTCATCTACGAATCCGCCAAGACGATCAAAAACTGCCCGTTGGACTCCAGAAAGCGCTTCGTCTTTTTCCTGGTCGGTTGACGCCTCCCCTTCCCACCGGCTTGGTTTAGCGAGAAACTTGGCGATTGACTCAGACAATCGCGCAACAAGATCAGCAACTGGTGTCAGGTGCCTGTACTCGCAATTATCGACGTTAAGTACAATGCGACGATTGAGCGCTTTTATCTGTGTCCAGTGTGCGGTTGGTACATTGCCGGACGACGTGAAACCGAGTATGGCATTCCATCGGCTGTGGAAATCTCTAGCAGCGGCCTGAATGGTTAGCACGAGGCTGGCCGTATCATACACTGGTACTGGAGCGCCTTGCTGTGACGTGGTGGAGGAAGAGGGGATAATTTCTTCGCAGAACTCGATGAGTTTATTCAATTCGCTGACAGGACCACGATTTTTTTCTGTAAGAACACGGTCGAGAAAGCCCAGCATGAAGCAGCGCTCTTCAAGCTCCCGTTCAATAGGGCGTACTGCCGCCAGAGCTTCGTCTTCCCGTAGACTGGTAAGTTTTTGACGGACAGGAGCAAGAACGTGAGCCCGTTGCGCGTCCAAGGTCGGAAGGTTGGCCTGTCCTCGCACTAGGTCGAAGTGTGTAAACGCGAAAGCGAGTTTCTTCTGATATCCACTAGCAGCAATCTGTCGAAGTACGGAGGTAGGCGCATCCAACATCGGCGCTTTCGCCGAATCGACCAGCAGGACAACGTCAACATCCTTAAACCGCTTAGTAATCCGTGATGTAACACCTGCTGCCGGGTCGGCGACATGTCCAAGACCCTCACCGTCCAAGAGTATCAGCCGGGGTTTTGCGTCTATGAATGTCGGAAAAAATGGTCCTTGAATCCTAATGCCGTCAACAAGGGGTGTTAGCAGAGTACCGAAGGCAGGTGCATAATTTGATGAAAAGCGGCGTACCTTAGATATGAAGGAGGCCCGGTCCGTGTTGTGATACTTCCAGGCGAGAGGCCAATCATGATGTTGGATCATCTCATCTCCACCTATCTGGCGAAGTCGAAGCTTAACCTCATCCATGATGTCGTTGACTAGGTCGTCGAAGTCGGAACACTCTTGCACCAAATCCTCGAACAGGTCTTGGGCGGCTTCCTTATCCGGTCCTGTGAGGCCGTCAAATTCAATATCTAGTTCTGAACGCAGTCGTTGCTTCGCCTCTGATGCAATTTTTCTGATCCGGTCGAGATAGGATTCCAGTTTGTTCTGCATCTGTTTTATGTCAGTAGTCGTTGGTGTTGTCTCATCAACTTCGTCCACTGGGTCAAAAGCCTCGATATCTTCACCATAGTCCCAACCATCATCCTCCCAAGTCTCTGAGGATGGGACTTGTTTCCACGAGCCGATGATGTATCCAAGCCGGAAGCGTAGATCACGGTGCATTAAAAGCCTCTCAGCAACCTTGTCGTCGGGCAAATCGTCCCAAAGATCAGCGCAAGCTTTTGCTACACACTCGTGTACGTTTGTATGAATGGTGGATTCGTCGAAGAAAGTAACTACGGCTCGGTATGACTCATCGGGGGATGTTATGACCTCAATATCAGAAATTGTTGTCCTGGAGGCTGAGGTCGAAGGGAAGCGGTCATTTTTCGGGTGAGACCCGATAAGATGACGCAGGAGCGAAGTTTTTCCTGCACCCGTCGTTCCAACCAACATTACCTTCGCATATCCCTCCTTCAGTGGTAAGTCTTTGTTCCGCAATTCCCAAGAGTTAAAAGATGTGCTTTCAATAGAGTCATAGAAAGCGTCAACGACAACGGAGTCGAAGCGGCGTTCGGCCTCTGATCGTTTTGCTATGCTGTGCCATTGTGTGTCCTTAAGGAGCTCGTTCATTTGATCTATAAGTTCCTGCGCCCTCGTTTCTTCCGATGTATGGAGTCCACGCCGGACCTTGCGTCCCTGCTTGCCACGAGGATCCTTTCGTAAGGGATGGCGAAAGCTCATTATCCATGCCGTTCCTCCTTTGGTCAGACTTTTAGAGGCCGTATATCTCTGTGAACTCATGGCAACCTCCTCATTGTTCCTCATTGTTCCTCATTGTATAGCGTACAGGTTGATGTTTAGCAATACCCCAGAGGAACAACCAGGAACAAAGTCGAATGACAATCCTGTTGAGAGTTATGATACGTCCCTTTCATCGTGGTTCGGGACCCGTCACAATACACACAGGAGGCGCATGACATGACGCTACTGAGACATGAAAAGCATCTGCTCTGGCTTGCTCTCGGCCTTATCATCCTCGGACTGACGTTTGCGCCACCCACGAGAGCCCAGAACGGTCCCTCCGCCATCCCGGAAGGAAGCGGCAGCATTATCCAGCCGGTCTCGTGGCAGTTGACCGGCGAGAACGCCGCCGACCTGACCGAGCAGGTCCGAACGGTCATTCGGCAATTCGAGGGTGCTATCCTGGTCAAGGACGAGAAAGATATTCTCGTGCTTTCTCTGCCCTCGGCAAAACTCACCGACCTGCATCAAAAGCTGTCCGCTCTCGGAACGCTGACGAGTCCGGAAGTCACGGATGAATACCGGGCCCCAACCACCCTGCTTCGACTGAGGCTGGAGTAGATTGAGTCTATGGGGTCCATTGGGTCCATTGGGTCCATTGGGTCCTTTGGGTCTATGGGGACTCAACCGACTCAACGGACTCCATAGACTCAACTGACTTTCCTCTTATCGGGGGCGATGGACACGGCTGCACGGTCGTGGCTATACTCACGGCACTTTTCCGAACGAGGAGTGTACCATGAGTCTGCGCACACCGGAGCAATACAAAGAGAGCCTGAAAGATGGCCGGGAAGTCTATTACCGCGGCAAAAAGGTTGAGGATGTCACCACCCACCCGGTTATCGGCAAGGCGGTCCAGCACGCCTGCATCGACTACCAGATGGCTGAAGACCCGCGCTACCGCGACCTAGCAGTTGTCACCGACCCGCAGACCGGACAGGAATATTCCCGCTATTATCACCTGCCCCAGAACGCCGAAGACCTGCTCCAGCGCAGCCGTCTGATTGCCGCCAGTACCCGCGAGGGGGCCACACTGGTCATTTTGATCAAAGAGATTGGCACGGATGCGCTCCTGGCGCTGCATGTCGTTGCCGAAGAAATGGCCAAGCACGGCGCGGGACAGTATCGCGAGCGGGTCAAAAAGTATTATGAGCTGTGCCGGGATAATGATTACGCGGTGGCCGTGGCCCAGAGCGATGTCAAAGGGGACCGCAGCATGGGCCCTCAGGGTCAGGAGCATCCGGACTATTACGTGCGCATTGTTGACCGGCGCGACGATGGTATCGTTGTCCGTGGGGCCAAGGTCCACACCTCGGTCTCCACCAATACGGATGAAGTCATTGTCCTGCCGACCCGGGCGATGCGCGAGGGCGATGAAGACTACGCCGTGGCCTTCGCCCTGCCTGTGGCCACCAAGGGGCTGAAGCTTCTGGCCAGTTCCTATGGCGGTTTCCAGAGAAACGACTTCGAGTATCCCATCAGTGCCAAACACAAGATGATGGAGACGCTGACTGTCTTCGAGGACGTATTTGTCCCCTGGGAACGAGTATTCCTGGCCGGCGAGGTCGCCGCGGCCGGTTTGATGGCCCTGACTTTTGTGAAGTTCCACCGCTTCACCGCGGTGTCGTACAAGCTGCCGCTCCTGGAACTCATGGCCGGCGCCTCCCAGGCCATCGCGGAATATAACGGCATTGAGCGGGCCGGCCATATTCGCGAGAAGCTGACCAAGCTGGCCAGCTATCATGCCACCGTCCAGGGGCTGATTCTGGCTGCGGCCCAGCAACACACGGTTGTCCCGCCGGGCATTGCCGTTCCCAACACGCTGATGACCAATGTGGCCAAATATCAATTTGCCTCCAATTACCATCAGGCCGTCCAGATGGTGCAGGATGTGAGCGGCGGCCTGCTGGTGACCGGGCCGAGCCTGGAGGACTGGCGCAGCGAAGCCACCGGCCCCTACGTCCAGAAATATCTGGGCGGCAAGAAAGGCACCTCAACCGAGCATCGACTGCGGCTGCTGAATCTGATCTCGGACCTGACCGCGGGGGACTTTGGCGGCTACCAGGAAGTGCTGGCCGTACACGCCGAGGGTTCCCTTGAGGCCGAAAAGCTCCAGACCTATCGCGAGTACGATTTTGCGGCCGCGGCGGAGTACGCCCGCGAGTTGGCGGGGATTGCCAAATAGTCACCGACCTCGATCGATCAGTTGTCGATACTCGTCGTGGCGGCCGATCCAGAACCACACAACGTCGGAGCCGCTTTCTACGGCGAGGACGCGGTGATGGATACCTACCCGGGCGGACCAGAATCGGCCGACCTTCTTGAAGTGCAGCGACGGGTGGGAGGGGTCCCGCCGGAGGAGCCGGAAGTTTTCATCGGCCAGCTTCCGTGTCTCGCCTGGGAGTCCGTTGTAGAACGACCAAAACTTGCGGGTGACGCGATGTCTCACAGGTCGGTACACTGGCCCTCGCGCAGGGCCTGCAACGCCTCCTCCGCCAATGCGTCAAGTCGCCCGGCAGCGACATCACGCTCAAGCTCACGATCCCATATTTCGGCATCGAACTCCGTAAACCAGGCGCGGAATGCGGCGAGTTGTTGGGCCGACAATTGGCTCACGGCCGTCTGGATATCTTGAAGGGTGTCCATGTCTGAAGGCTATCTCTGAAGTCTGCTGATGACAAGACACGAAAGAGGGGATTAGGGGTTCGGGGCTAGGGGTTGGCCCCCACAGGGCTAATCCGCTTGCCCGAACGTTCGTTCATACCGATCCTTGAACGTTTCGAACAGGGTGAGTTCCTGTGCGGTATACGTCCGGTGGGTCTGGCTGGCGTGCGGAAAATAAAAGCGCAAGACGGCATTCCCCTCTGCGTCATCGAGGCTGACGAACACGCTGGTCGAATCGCCGTGACTCGGCGCTTCGGCAAAGCGTACCGTGGCGATGGTGTCGAGGTTGGCATGGATATGCCAGCCGCTATACTCGACCGTGGCCCACGGGTCGGCAAACTCGACTTTCCGGACCTCCTCGTCCAGAAAAAGTTCGCTGACAACCCCGTCACGCCCGACCGTACACACCAGCGCGGGTGTGCGCGCCAGGTCTTCGAGTAACTGTTTCACGCCGGGGATCATAAGCGCCTCTCAATCACCCTTTCCCCTGAGGACAGTGTCTACTGGAAGGGGGTTATAAGATAGCAGCAGCAGTCGTACCCGGTGCCGAGGTGCTCAGGCCGCATAGCGAAGCACCTCTAATTCTGCGGTACTGTCAGTACGCCCGAACAGCGTCTCAATCCGCGCCATGACGATATCTTCAATGAGATACTCGCGGCAGGACGTGCACTGCAAGACCGGCAGTTGCTTGAGGATAACGATGCGCTCCTCGGAGAGTTTGAACGGTAAGTCGGTAGTCGTTGAACTCATGCGAGCGCCGCAGACGGTGCATTTCATGGACTCCTCCTTCGGGTCTTCATAATCGCATATGAGTCTGTTTTCTTGAAATCCTGAAAGGTTAGTCATCTTCCTTTGCATAAGAAGTCCGGCTGATTCGTGCGTACCCTGGTTGAAGAACAACAAAAGCCCCAAGAAGTTCCTCGCCCTGCTCTTGTACCCGCCTCGGTCAGAGTCTGCCGGGCGTTACCGGGGAAACGAATTAGAATGACCCCAGCCGAATCAATGTGACTGGCAAAGACTAACTGTCCGAAATCCTTGTCTTCTGTGAGGAGTATACGTTCCTCCTGAGCAGCCTGCTCAATAAGTTCACGGTCGTCCGAACGCCGGGTAACTTCACTCACAGCCAGAACATCGTAGTTGTCCGCACGGAGGGCACGGACAACGGCAAAATCACAACTCTCATCCGCGAGGAATCGTACAGAGGAAGTCATTTCCCCGAATGCAGAACGATAGTTTCATGAGCAAGGGAGTCAGCAGCATAAGACAAGGCAGCTTGGATATCTTCCCGGACGAGAGGCGGATATGCATCTAATAAATCTGCTTCTGTAGCCCCTTCCCCCAGCTTTCGGAGAATCACTTCAACTGGAATGCGAGTACCACGGATCACGGGCTTCCCGAGCATCACTGCCGGATTAATCTCAATGCGGTCTGTTATCATGAGGCTCTCCTGACTTATCTGGGAGATAACTTGCATGTGCAGGTCCGTTAGACTGAATAAGAAACTGGTCTTGTCTCACCAGTTATCAAATTTACCTCTTGTAGCTCTGTCACTCCATTGATTGGCTTAATACTAGATTCCGAAACCATCCACTTAACATCGGGCTGTGGAGATACAAGTTCATACATTGGTCCCTGTGGAGTGTAGCGAAAAGCAACGACCTCAACCTCTTCGCCACCATTCTCTAAATGAATGGCTCGTTGACTTGGAGCGATGACCGTAGCCCATTCATCTGTTGTTTCTTCTGGCTGCGTACCAATATCCACTAGTGCTGGGTTGGCTACACTGACATACTCCCGCAGCATCATGAGGTTCTCTTCAAGAGCCTCCTCGCGAGGCTCTTGCCTTTTAGCAAGCTGAAAAGACGTATCGAGTACCTCGGTGAAGCGATCTACGAGTTGCTTGGTGAGGCGTAGGCTTCCATGAACCGCGTCATAGATACAGATGCCCCGGCACTGAGTGTCCCATAAGGATGAGGGCTGCGCGTGAAAGGTCCCAATACCAAGATCACGTTCCTGAATCCCACAGACCGCGCAAAAAGCTGTGAGTACCCATTGGGCCAACTCTTCGGACAGAACGGCACGATTAGGGAAGTACCAACAGACACCCGTTGTTTCAAAAAATCTGCTCACGGGGCGTTGCGTATATGGAGAACCTTGTCCGTATTCATTTTGTATTTTATTCGGCCCACGCTGCTCTACAAAACCCACCACTCGTTCGCTGACTTGTATTTCTGCTTCAGTAACAAAGCCAATGTCCGAACGGTGGAAATTGAGCACACCTCCGGGGAATTTGGGGAAGACCATATTCTGCAACATCGGCTGCGTAGTATATTGGCGTTCTCGCCTGACTCGAATCTCCCCGGTGCGGTAACTGAATTGATACACCCGGTATGGGTGCGCCATGTAGTAGTATATCGCTCCGGGGTAGGCTTCGCGGAGCGCCTGAGAGTAGGCAAGGGTCCCAAGCCTTCTTGCGTTTGGTCCTCGTGATTCACTCACATTGAAGTTCTTCTCGATTCCGCTCCGTAATGGGAACTCATAGTGCGGACCCGCTTGAGCGCGTTGCTTGAGTGGGTACAGCTCGTCGGGCACACTCTCTGTGGGATTGAGTTCGTTCTCAAGAAATCGTGTGAAGTCGTCGGGAAGCGACTGAAAAGGGGTTTTTACATATTGCTGACTGCTCGCTTCACTTACCTCCACGGCTGTGCAAAGGGCGTGAGCGTACTGGATATATTGATTCTCCAGGTACAACCATCCCGGTTCTGGATCTTTCCGAAGATATCCACGGAGTCCGGTTGAGGAGTTAGTGATAATGCCGTCGTCATCTACTAGGAGACACAAGCCCTCGTTTTTTCTACCGGCTCGACCGAGCCGTTGCCAAAATGCTTTAACCGAAGGCGGAGCGCTGAGGAGCAGGACAGTATCAATTTCGCCAATGTCTAAGCCAAGTTCTAGGGCGCTTGTTGATACGACCCCGGCAAGGTCTCCGCCTGCGAGTGATTTCTGAATTTCCTGCCTGTCCTCTTCTTCATAGCCGGATCGATAGGGAAGTATACGGAGTTCTTCTGGAGGGTCTCCACCTGGTCGTTTTCCAATAGCGACGAGTTGTTCCACCATCTTTCGTGAATCAGCAAAGGCCAGAAAACGGCTCGTCCCCACCTGCGCAACATGTTGCACCAGATTGACAAGCCTATCAAATGGCTTCCCGCTGTCAGGCCGAGCAAGCAGGATAGTCTTCCGCGGACTCATTGCCCCGTTGTCTTCTTCATTCAAGACCATAGGAGGGCGGCCTGTAAGTCTTTCGATGAAATCGCCTGGCTCTCCGATGGTTGCCGTGCTTGAGATGACGCGATCTATACTCGACGTAGCCAGGAGCCTCCTCACAAAATATGCCATATTAGTGCCGAAGACCCCATCGTAGACATGAGCTTCATCGAGAATTAACAGACGCAAACGAGTGAGAAAGTCCCGAACCTCTTTTTGTCGTAGATGGCTCATAAGCCATGCATGGGCTACATCCGGTGTCATAAGGATTACGCGGTACTCCTCAAGAAGCCTTGGGCGTTCGTACGTAGGAACAGCGCCATCAATGTACCCAGGAGCCAAGCCTAGTGGTTTCAACGCGCTCGTCCATTTTTCGAGTTGATCCTGAATAAGTGCCTTTGCTGGGTATAGCGCGAGAGTTTTAATCTCTGGATTGTGTTTCAAACGATCAGCAGTTGCAGTCATGAAGACCAAACTTTTTCCAGAGGCAGTTGGAGTTGCCAGGCAGAGGTCGCTCCCATCTAGGACAAGCTGGAGTCCCTGAGCTTGATGTGAGTATAGACCCTGTGGATAAGACCGGATGAGAGCATCCCGGACTTCTGGATGAATATCGCTCGGTACCGGGGTATATTTCGGCATCTGTCCAGGCAAACTGATCTCGTCGAGTATTTCTAATTCGCTTTGTTCGGCTATTTGCTTGATTGACTTGATCTTCTCATCCGAGTTCATGATTAATTCCTTTGTCTTCTGTCTTCCAAAAAGAAGTTTTCTACGCAGCTATCTCTCCACTCTTTGCTCAGGTCCTACTCCACCGTCACGCTTTTGGCCAGGTTGCGCGGCTGGTCTACATCGGTGCCGCGATACACGGCCACATGATAGGCCAGGAGCTGGAGCGGAATGCTGAGCAGAATCGGCATGACCAGATGGTTGGTGGTCGGAACCTGGATAATCTCCCAGGCGATCTCTTCGAGTTCGGGCGAGGGAGTGTCGGTCAGGGCGATAATACGGCCGCCGCGCGCCTCGACCTCTTTCATATTGCTGAGCGTTTTCTCGTACACCGGGTCTTTGGGCAGCAGGACGACAACCGGCATCTGCTCGTCGATCAGGGCAATCGGACCGTGCTTCATCTCCCCGGCCGGATAGCCCTCGGCGTGAATATAGGACAGTTCCTTGAGCTTGAGCGCGCCCTCAAGCGCAATCGGATAGTTGATACCCCGCCCCAGATACAGGAAGTCACTGGCATGGCCGTATTTCTTGGCGATCTTTCCAATCGCTTTGGTCTTCTCCAACGTCGCCTGGACCAAGGCGGGCAGGGTGACGATGTCTTCGATGAGTTTCCGGCCACGGTCCCGGTCGAGGACGCCGCGGCGTTGTCCGAGGTGCAGGGCCAGCAGATAGAGGGCGGTCAACTGTGTGGTAAACGCCTTGGTTGACGCCACGCTGATCTCGGGTCCGGCATGGGTATAGACCACCATGTCGGCTTTGCGCGCAATGGACGAATCGACCACATTGCAGACGGCCAGCGTGCTGGCTCCCTTGTTTTTGCCCCCTTCAAGAGCGGCCAGCGTATCCGCGGTCTCGCCCGACTGAGAAACCGCCAGAACCAAACTATCCGCATCGAGCGGCGTGGGGCGATAGCGGAATTCACTGCCGTAATCGACCTCGGTCGGCAGTCCGGCCAGTTCCTCCAAAAGGAATTTCCCAACCAGACCGGCGTGCCAGGCCGTACCGCACGCCACCAGGGTTACGCGCTTGACCGCATCGAGCGTGGGCAGCCGGTCCGTGAGTTCGCCCAGCGCAATCTCGCCGGATTCCTCAAGGATACGGCTGCGCATGGTATCGATAATGGCCTGGGGCTGTTCATGGATTTCCTTCAGCAGGAAATGCTTATAGCCGCTCTTCTGGGCCATAATCGGGTCCCAGGTAATATGACGCGGCTGGCGCTCAATCGGCCGGCCGGAGAAGTCCGAGATCGCGACACTCCGACGACTCACCTCGGCCATCTCGCCGTCATCGAGGAACAGCACGCGGCGGGTGTAATCGAGCAGAGCGGGAATATCGGAGGCCACAAAGCTCTCCTCCTGCCCGAGTCCGATCACAATGGGCGTAGCGTTTTTGGCCGTCAGAAGCGTTTCCGGGTCGCGCTCGCTCAGGGCAACCAGGGCGAACGAACCGGAAAGATGCCGCAGGGCAACCCGGGTGGCTTCACGGAACGAGTGTCCCTCTTGCAGATATTGGTCGATCAGGTGGGCAATGACTTCGGTATCCGTCTCGGAACTGAACGTCCGCCCTTTGTCCATGAGCTCGTGGCGCAGTTCAAGATAGTTCTCGATAATGCCGTTGTGGATGACCACCACGTCGCCGGCGCGGTGCGGATGGGCGTTCTCCTCGGACGGTGGCCCATGGGTCGCCCAGCGGGTATGACCGATACCGACCGAGCCGGGCAGGGGTTCGGCCTGTAAGAGTTGGTCAAGCTGGGCGAGCTTGCCGACCGCCCGCCGGATGGCAATACGGCCGTTTGTAAATGCGGCGATCCCCGCGGAGTCGTAGCCGCGGTACTCAAGCCGCTTGAGTCCCTGGAATAGGAGCGGGGCTGCCTCGCGCTGCCCAACATATCCCATAATGCCGCACATGGGGGAGTCCTTTGGGTCTATGGAGTCCTTTGGGTCTGTTGGGTCTGTTGGGTCTGTTGGGTCTGTTGGGTTGAGAAGGCTGAGGTTATGCCCTGGCCTTTTGTCTCTACGAAACCTTTGGGGCTTTCCGATTGCTTAGTAGTATCCCGAAGGAGGTAGGTGATGAGGCCGCTCGTTAACCGCGCTACGGACTCTGATTGATTGTAAATTTTTTGAAAGCTGATCTTGTTTGTATAGCCCTGATCAAGAGCAACGTAGAGGAGGCTCTGTACCTCGGCGCACGAGCCTTTACTGATAAAGAGAAACTGGGCAAATTCTCTATCGGTTCTACGCGAGAAGCCCTCGGCGATATTCGACATAACGGACACGGCCGCAGCGGTAATCTGGTCGCGGAAACGGTAGTCCCTCCCCGTGTCCTGCGCTTGTCTGGTCATATCGTAGACCTGAGACACCAAGACCCGCGCCGCCTTCCACGCCTCCAAGTCCTCAAACCGCTCTATTTTCATAACCGACCCAATCGACTCAACGACTCAATGACCCAATGACTCAATCGACCCAATGACCCAACCGACTCAACCAACCTTCTTCTCTTTGGCCCGTTTGGTTGCGGTCCAGCCTTCGCGTATTTCTTCCTGACGCGGATTAAAGACCAGGGCGCCCGCGGGCACATCCTGCCGGACTGTGGTTGCAGTGGCAATATACGCGTCGTCGTTGACCGTCAGCGGGGCAACCAGGGTCGTGTCCGAGCCGACCTGGACGCGGTCTCCGATCCTGGTTTGATGCTTGCGAAAGCCGTCATAGTTGCAGGTGATCGTGCCCGCGCCGATATTGGCCTCGCGGCCGATTTCCGCGTCGCCGATATACGCCAGATGTTTGGCCTTGGTCCGCTCGCCTATGGTGGATTTTTTGACCTCAACGAAATTGCCGATCTCGGCCTGGGGAGCCAGCACGGCCCCGTCCCGCATATGTGAGAACGGCCCGGCCGAGGAGTTATCGCCGAGTTGGCTGTCGCTCAGCACAACCGAGAAATAGATGCGGACATTGTCGCCGATGGTGCAGTTCTCAATATAGGCGTTGCCGTCGATCCGACAGTGCGAGCCGATAGCGGTCCTGCCTTTGATATGGGTATTCGGACCAATGACCGTGTCCGGTCCGATGGTCGCTTCCTCACTCAGATAGACCGTCTGCGCATCCTCAAAGGTGACACCGGCGTCCATCCACTGCCGGCGGAGTTGTTCCTGGCGTGTTGTTTCCATACGAGCAAGCTCCTGTCGGGAATTCACCCCTTCGACTTCGTGACAGTCAGGCGTGGGTACGGCCCGGGTCGGGAGTCCGGCCCGGACGGCCACGGCCACGATGTCGGTCAGATAGTATTCGCCCTGGGCGTTTGTGGGTTGGAGACGATCGAGCGCGGAAAAGAGAAAGTCCGCCGCAACGCAGTATATCCCGGTGTTGGTTTCCCGGACGCTACGCTCCCGGGCCGAGGCGTCCCGCGCCTCCACGATGCGGACCACCTGGCCGTTGGCGTGGCGAATGACACGCCCGTACTGGGCGGGGTCGGCGCGCTGGGCGGTCAGGACCGACAGCGTCGCCCGGTGCGCGTGGTGATCCGCGACAAAGCGCGCCAGCGTCCGGGACGTGAGCAGGGGCACGTCGCCGGAGACAATCAGCATATCCCCCCGAAAGCCGGCAAACTGCTGAGTGGCCGCGCGGACCGCGTCCCCGGTGCCCCGCTGTTCTTTTTGAAGCGCAAAGACCACCCCGTCTTCCCGACACACCTCTTGAACCGCGGCGGCCTGATGACCGACCACGACAACCAGGCGACTGGGGTGGAGACGGTGGCAGGTCTGAATGACCCGCGTCAGGAGCGGTTTCCCGGCCAGATGATGCAGCACCTTGGCCCGCTCGGAACGCATGCGCGTCCCCTTGCCCGCAGCCAGAACGATAACGCCCAGGGGTTGTGCCTGGTGTTGGTCCGGTACAGCCACGTCAGCCTGTCCAATCCGAAAGAGGCCTCTGCATACGACCGTCCGTTTCCGCAATCCAACACGCGGACTTCTTAATCCGCCGTGTGCAGCCGGTCCGGGAGTTGTTCAAACCAGGGCAGGACCAGAGTTTCATTGATGGAATACGTATAGGCGTGTCCCCAGTCCGGCAGCTCGGTATAGCGGACGTGGGCAAAGTCCTGGCCTTCTAAAAATTCGCGGGCCATGCGTGCCGAGGAGACCGGGAAAATAAAATCTTTTGCGCCGTGAACAATAAAGATCGGCAGGGCGGTTGCCTGTTTATAGTCGAGCCAGGGCGGCAGGACCCCGGCAATCGGAGCGATGCCGGCAAACAGCTTGGAGCAACTGATACCGAGTGCGTACGAAAACGTCCCGCCGTCTGACAGGCCGCTGACCAGAATGCGGTTCGTATTCACCGCGTATTCATCCATGACCGTCTCAAGCATGGACAGAATGGAGCGCACATCGAGGCCGGGCTGCTGAATGGACCAGGTCTGGCCCAGGGATTTCGGCGAGAGCAGGATAAGGCCGCGACTCTTGGCCGTTCTGAGCCAGGTCAGCAGATAATCATCGCCGCGCCCGTGGCCGCCGTGGAGCGTAATCACCAGGGGCCAGCGTGTGCCGGGATCGTAGTTCTCGGGGACGTATAAGGAATACTCGGCGTGCTTCTTGGTCTGCTGGCGATGCATCACGCCGGTCTGGGCAGTATTGTTTGTGGCCGGAGTTTCGAGTTCGGTTCGACGCGGAAAATCATCCGGCAGAAACCAGTACGGCTGAAGCGGTGGCAACTCGGCGCGCAGGCCGTACAACAGATATTTGCCCAGCGAGAATGCCCGCCGGCTCTGCATATAGGCGACAATGAAATTATGCGCCGAACCGGTCCGAAAGGACGTATAGGCGTCCTCAAGATGTTCGAGCGCCTCCAGCCATTGGGTATGGAAAGCGACCCGTTCCGGGGGGACTTCCAGGCCCTCGTTCTGCGTATTGAGGGCAGTAAACAGGTCCCCCACCTGTTCGACCAGTTCGGCCTGATGCTGGAGGATTTTTGCCAGGTGAATCTGCTCCTGGAGGGCCTCAAAGGTTCGCAGGAAGCCCAGAATCTGCTCGGCTTGGCGGGTTGTCGTCTGGTGATAGTGTTCCGCAGCGCTTTCCATGGTCCGCCTCCCTTGAATATGCGAGGCTAGCAGTTCGGCTTTCGCAGTTGCAAGGGGGAAGGCCATGTGACAAAGAAGAGAGGTGTTCAACCGATTTGGAATCAATGAAGAACACATTTCTTCTTCGAGCTGAGGCGGGTATGAAAAAGCCTCGCCCCCTCCTGCGCGCGCTCCCCTCCGTGGAAAAACTGCTGGGAACGCCGGCGCTTCAGCCCATCCTGGCCCGCTACAGCCGAACGTATATCACCGACCTCATTCGTCAGATGTTGGAGACGTTGCGCCGGGACATTCTATCCGGTGCTCATACCGTTCCGCTTGCCGAGTCCGACCTGGTTGAGCGCATTACAACCCGGCTCCGCAGCGAGGACCGCTCCCCGCTGCGTTCGGTTATCAACGCCACCGGCACGGTGCTGCACACCAACCTGGGGCGTGCCCTGCTGGCCCAGGAAGCCATAGACGTCATGGTTCGGGCGGCGTCCACCCCCGTGACGCTCGAATATGACGTGTCCCGGGCCGGCCGCGGCGACCGGGATGATCTGGTCGAAGCCGACCTGACGGCCCTGACCGGCGCGGAAGCGGCCACGGTGGTGAATAATAATGCGGCCGCGGTGCTATTGGCTCTGAACACGCTGGCGGAAGGGCGGGAGGGGATAGTCTCGCGTGGGGAGTTGATCGAGATCGGCGGCTCTTTCCGTATCCCGGAGGTCATGCGCAAGAGCGGCGTGGTGCTGCGCGAGGTCGGTACGACCAACCGGACCCATCCACGCGATTATAGCAGCGCCGTCTCGGACCGGACGGGTGTTCTGCTCAAGGTGCATACCAGCAATTACCGGGTTGTGGGTTTCACCGCCGAGGTTGGCCTGGAAGAACTGGTGGCCCTGGGCAAGGAGCACGGTATCCCGGTCATGGAGGACCTGGGAGCCGGGGCGCTGACCGACCTGGCGCAGTACGGACTGCCACCGGAACCGGTCGTGGCCGAGCGGGTCGCCAAAGGCGCGGACGTGGTCACCTTTAGCGGCGATAAACTCCTCGGCGGCCCGCAGGCCGGGCTCATTGTGGGCCGCAAAGTCTGGGTGGACCAGATCAAAAAGAACCCGCTCAAACGGGCGCTGCGTCTCGATAAGCTGACGCTGGCGGCCCTGAGCGCAACCCTGCGCCTGTACCGTCGTTCACCCCGGTTGCCTCACGACCTGCCCACCCTGCGTTGGCTGACTCGGTCGCTGAACGACATGGAAGCCCTGGCGGCCCAGGCCGTTCCACTTATCCGGCAGGCGCTCGGCAGTGCATTCTCGCTGAGCGTTGAGGAGGCAACCGCCCAGATCGGCAGCGGGGCGCTGCCCGAGGAGGAAATCCCCAGCATGGTCATTGCCGTTCGGCATGGCGAGCTGTCCGCGGAAAAAATCGCCCAGCGTTTTCGGCAGGCCGAGCCACCCATCCTGGGTCGGATTCACAACGACACGTTCCTGCTCGACCTGCGCGGAATTTTCGATCCGCAGGACCTTGTGCCGTGACGTATTTCTCCGGGGGAGGACTTGGCGGAGAAGGGATGGAGTCGAACCATCCGCGCAACTTACGCCACGCAACTCGGTTTTGAAGACCGGTACGGCCACCGGGCCGTATCCTTCCCCCCAGCCAGCCTCAGCGCTTACCATGGCAGAAGGTGCGAGTCCAGCAATGACACTCACTGGCAAATGATGGATACGCAATGGCCTTGCTGTATTTTATCGACCAAAAAACGATACTTCGGAAAATAGTCTTGACTAAAATACGATGCTATCGATAATAGTCATACATGGAGGCAAGGCCGCGTATTTATGACGCCTTACTGGTTGAACACTTGACGAACAACCGGCAGATGGCATTTGTCAGCGGTCCGCGGCAAGTCGGCAAGACTACCACCTGTCGGCGCCACACGGACGCCTATTGCAACTGGGATAACCTTGACGACCGGGAATTTGTACTGGCGGGTCCGGCCAATCTCGCCGCTCGGTTCGGAGCGAATCGGCTATCCGAGACGATTCCGGTAGCGCTCTTCGATGAGCTGCACAAATTCCCGCGCTGGAAACCGTTTCTGAAGGGCATATACGACACGTACGGTGAGCGGCTGCGTATCATCGTCACTGGCAGTAGCCGTATGGACATCTACCGCCGTGGTGGCGACAGCTTGATGGGACGCTACCTCTCCTATCGGATGCATCCGTTTTCCGTGGCCGAGACGGTGAGCTGTGAACTTCCCAACCCGGAGCGGATTGTTCGCCCGCCCGAAGCAATAGCGACGACCGATTTCGAGGCACTCTGGATGCACGGGGGCTATCCGGAGCCGTTCCTCAAGCGCGATAGCCGTTTCAGTCGACGTTGGCAGGCGCTCCGCCTCAAGCAACTGGTTCGGGAAGAAGTTCGCGACCTGACGCAGGTCCAGCAGCTTGACCAAATGGAAATGCTGGTACGGCGACTGGCCCATGGGTCTGCGCGGCAACTGGTGTACAGCAACCTCGCGCGTGAGGTGCGCGTGTCGGTCGATACCATACGCCGGTGGATCGCTGCCCTGTGCGATTTCCATCTCGGTTTTCTTGTCAGGCCCTGGTTTCGGAACATCTCGCGATCCTTGCGTAAGGAACCGAAGTGGTATCTGAGAGACTGGGCAAACATTGAGGATGTGGGCGACAAAGCGGAAACCTTTGTCGCGTGTCATCTCCTCAAGGCCGTGGAAGGCTGGAACGATATGGGACTCGGCCAGTTCGATCTGGGCTATCTACGCGACAAGGAAAAGCGGGAGATTGACTTTCTGGTCACGCGTGATGGGAAGCCCTGGTTTCTCGCTGAAGTGAAATACCGTGAGGAGTCGCTGAGTCGGACGTTGAAGTTTTATCAGGATCAAGTCAACGCACCGTTTGCGTTTCAGGTCGTCGTTGACGCCGATTACGTCAACATGGACTGCTTCACGGCACCGGGCCGTCCACTGGTTGTCCCGGCTAGGACCTTCCTGTCTCAACTATTGTAGGAGAGGTCCTGAAATTGACAGACTCACCGGAAGATTTTATAGCGGAGGACTGAAGGGAGAGAGGCGGTATGGCCGGCCAACCAAACATCCATAAGAAGATGGACAAAATTATCCAAAAGTTGGCGACCCTGGAAGCGAACGACAAGGGACTCACCAAGCAGACCAACTATCTGGCGCAACTGGTCGTGCTGGCCAAGCAAGACTCTGCCCGCCAACATCAGGAGTCCCAGACGATTTTG
>JAJDZM010000206.1 GCA_022824615.1 Candidatus Binatia bacterium
AGGCCGAAAACGTTCGATCAGCTCGAACGTCATCTCCGGTGAGGGGCGCTGGTCGCTTAAGACCGCGGTTGCTCCGCACCACAGCGGAAACGTCATGGCGTTGCCCAGGCCGTAGGCAAAGAACAGCTTGGCCGCGGAAAAACATATGTCCTCTTCGGTCATACCCAGCACAGCTTGGGCGTACTGGACACAGGTGACCACCATGTCGCGTTGGCGATGGACCGCGCCTTTGGGTCGACCGGTCGAACCTGAGGAATACAACCAGAAGCAGGCGTCTTCGGCCGAAGCCGGCGCAGGTTCCAGTTCGGTAGAGGCGGACCGCATCAGGGCTGCGAAAGGCGACTCCTCCCCTGCGACGCATACGGACTGCGGTGCGTGTTCGGCCCCGGCAAGGGCGGGTTCTACGGTCTGCGCGTACTCCGCGGAATAGGCGACCAGCGTACACTCGGAGTCATCTATCAGGTATTGATAATCGGCCGCCCGGAGCAGCGTGTTGACCGGCACGGGTACGATTCCGGCCTTGATGGCACCCCAAAAGAGAAAGAAGAATTCGGGGCAGTCTTTCACGATTATCAGCATCCGGTTGCCGGTTCCGACGCCCATCGAGCGCAGAACATTGCCACACCGGTTGACCTGCTCGGCAAGCTGGCCATAAGTCACATCGCCGTGGACCGTGCGAATGACAGTCTTCTGCGCCCGCCCTTCTACCAGATGCCGGTCGATAAACGGCACGGCCACGTTGAACCGTGGAGCAAACTGAATGGAGGAATCTGCCGGATCAATAGCAACAGTATTGGCCTGCATGCCTACTCTCCCCTTGGGCTGGCTGCCCACTCCACATAAGGAAAGTCGAGAGGTTGATTGTTGATCCCGCGGGCCGGCGGGGCAATCCAGCTGGCCATTGTGCCCGGTTCGGTAACTGGCTGCATGAGCGAGGCCACAAAGGCGTGATCGTCTTCGGTCGGCAACCACGAGGCGCACTGGCGCTGCCACTCCTCGGCTGTCAGCATCTCTCCCTGTGGCGATATCTGGGCAGCGGAAAAGGCACCGATCTTGCGCTGAAAGCCTCGATGAGGCAAGTACAGCGGGCTCTCAACACCCTGCCGTTCAATCACCTTGTTCCAGCGGTCCAGACCCCGCTGCGAGTCGGCAATATAATCGTCGCGTAAGCGTTCGTTGATAGCGAGCAGGGCCGGGACGTCCTCACATACGATGGTGCCGTCTGCGGGACGCTGGACCGGCCAAGTCAGCTCCGAGAGACGATGGTCGTCATGGATGCGGGTTTCGCGATAGCGGCCTTTGAGGCCGGTCGTGAAATAGTCGGCGGCGTTGGTCGAACGCTCCTGACCGAACAGGTCGAGCGAGACGCTGTAATGAAAATTGATGAAGCGCTGCAAGGTCGGCAGGTCTATGGCCCCGGCCGCACGTATGCGCTCAGGATCATCGGTCTTGAGTGCGTTCATGACCTCACACGTGCGTTGGATAATCCGCATCACCCCGGTCTCACCCACAAACATGTGATGCGCCTCCTCCGTTAGCATGAACTGGCAGGTCCGGGCTAACGGGTCGAAGCTGGATTCGGCCAACGAGGCGAGCTGATATTTCCCGTCACGATCGGTGAAAAAGGTAAACATGAAATAGGACAGCCAGTGCGGCGTCTCTTCGTTAAACGCGCCCAGAATACGCGGTTTGTCCGCATCACCGGAATGGCGTTCCAGCATCAGCTCGGCTTCTTCTCGACCGTCGCGCCCAAAATAGGCATGCAGGATATAGACCATGGCCCACAGATGACGGCCCTCTTCGACATTGATCTGAAACAGGTTGCGCAGATCGTACAGCGAAGGACAAGTATGGCCCAGATGACGCTGCTGTTCGACGGAGGCCGGCTCGGTATCCCCCTGGGTCACGACCAGGCGGCGCAAGAGGCCGCGATATTCGCCTGGGACTTCCTGCCAGACCGGTTCGCCAAGGTGGTCCCCAAAGGCGATACGACGTTCCTCCTGCGGCTTGGCCAGGAAAATGCCCCACCGATAGTCGGGCATTTTCACATAGTCAAAATGGGCCCAGCCGTCGGACTCGACACTGATAGCCGTGCGCAGGTAGACGTCATACGCCTGCGTCCCCTCCGGACCACAGCTATCCCACCAGCGTAAATAATTCGGTTGCCACGACTCCAGTGCGCGTTGGAGTCGGCGGTTCTCAGCTAGGGCAACATTGTTCGGAATGCGCTCAGCATAATTAATCGCCATGTCTACACCCTCTGTTTCCGAAAACGGCTCTGTTTCCCCGTGCCGTACAGCGTCAACGCCCCGTCTTCGCCAACGGCATTCGGTCGCTGAAAAATCCAGTTTTGCCAGGCACTCAGACGCCCGAATATCTTGGTCTGGAGGGTTTCCTGACCGGCAAAGCGCAGGCTGGCCTCCATACCGGTCAGGGCATCGGGCGAGAAACTGGCCCGTTCTTCCAGGGCCAGCCTGACTTCGTCCTCCCAGTCGATATCATCCGGGATAAAGGTGACCAGCCCAAGTTCGTCGGCCGTCTCCGCGTCGATATCCTGCCCCATATACGACTGTAACTCCGCAATGTGATCCGGGTGTGCCGGGAAACGACTGCTCAGACGAGTGCTGCCGTTATGCATAGGTAACGGCCCAAAGTTCATGGGCGTCAAACGGAGCGCGGCCGGAGGCAGCGCACTCCCCTCAAACCTGCCGTCCAGCATATACGACCGGTCGGCAGCCAGCACGAGTTCGAATAAAGTGCCGGTAAAACAACTGCCCGGCTCGATCAGGGTGATCAGACTCCGCGCGCTCACGTCCAGACGCTGGAGCGTGCGTTTGAGATAGAGGATAATCTCGCGGATCAGCCAGTCGTCGGCATGCTCGGACAGGAGGCGGTCAGCGGCTTCGACCTGCGCGGCCTCACCGCTGGTACGAAACACCCAGGTCCCGATATCTTCTTCATTCAGCCGTAGGTGTAGAATGGCGTCATCCAACTCGCGCGCCAACGCCAGGGGCCAGAAGCCCGCACCGGCAGCACGAACGGCTTCCACAGTACGCGGCAGGTCTCCACTCGGCGTGCGGACTGTGAATGAGGCGGTCCGCAACGCTCGGTCCAGCTCGATTGAGATATGCTCATAGGTAATGACCGTCTCTGCAATGGAGCGGGCCAAGGGAGTCAGGGCAATGCCGACCGCATCCGCGGGGCGGTCCGATTGGGCAGCAAAAGCCACCGCACGAGCGTGAACCGTTTCCTCAAAACGCGAGCGCGGGGCGATTTCGTCAACCAGATTCCATTCCTGAGCCCGTTTCCCACGCAGGCCCTCAGATGTTGTACAAAAGAAATCGGCCCGATCACGCCGCACGTGCCGTTTGTCGACGAGCCGCGTCAGACCGCCGGTTCCGGGCAAGACCGCAAGCAGCGGTAACTCGGGCAGGGACACCGCGCTTGAGCCATCGTCAATGAGCATAATATGCTCACACGCCAGGGCCAGTTTATACCCGCCGCCTGAGGCCACCCCATTCACGGCGCAGACATAAGTTTGTCCTGAGTGAGCGCTGGCGTCCTCGATGCTGTTGCGCGTCTCGTTCGTAAACTTGCAGAAGTTGACCTTATGCGCGTGTGAAGACTGGGCCAGCATGCGAATGTTTGCCCCGGCGCAAAAGACCTGCGGCTTGGCCGAACAGAGCACCACCGCCGCGACTTCGGGGTGCTCGAAGCGGAGACGCTGAACCGCGTCGTAGAGTTCGATGTCCACACCCAGGTCGTACGAATTGAGCTTGAGCTCATAGCCCGGAACCAAGGGCGCATCTTCCCGCACATCCATTGCGAGCCTGGCGATTCGGCCATCAATCGACAGTTTCCAATGCCGATAGTACTCGGGCCGGGTCGCAAATTCGATGCTGTTTGAAGTTGAGGAGGCAGGCTCAGTTCGCACCTCAGGTCGCTGCGCCTGTTCATCAACACGTACGGCCGTACTCATAAAACGCCTCGTCTTGAGTCTCCGTCCGTCACTCTAACGTCATTGAAGCGTCTATGCCACCAGCCGGGTTTGACGTATTGGGCGGCTTGGATCGGAGGACCGTTTTTTCGACGTTTGGTACTGCGCGGGTGTCTTGGACAGATAGGCCGTGCTGGCCACAGTGTGATCGGAGGAGGCGAGACAGGCTTGCTGCCCTTCAAGATAGGCGGACAGAAACTGCTCATACGGAAGATCATAACTCTGGACCAGCAGTTTTTTTGATTCCCGAAAGGCGGCAGGAGCCGTTTGGAGAAACATGTCCGCGGCGCTATGCAGTGTTTTTTCCAGGTCTTTGGCTTTGACAACTTGGTCTATAAGTCCCCATTCCAGCGCTTGTTTGGCCTTGAGCTGCGAGGTGGCCAGGGCAAGCAGCCGCCCACGGCCCATCCCAACGACACGGGGCAAACGGAACGTCCCAAGACCAGGAATAATACTATGCCGTACCGCAGTGAGGCTGAAAAAGGCATTATCCGCGGCAATCCGCATATCGCAGGTTAATGAGAACTGAAGCCCTCCACCAATGCAGGCCCCATGAATGCCGCAGATCACGACCTTATCGTACATGGTCTCAAACAGACGTAGGGTCTCCTCCCATTCTCGGAACCAAGGTATCTGAATCTCATCCTGGGACACAGCCTTGAGATCAATGCCCGAACAAAACCCTCGTCCAGCCCCGGTGACAATAACCGCTCGGATATCTGTGGCCTGTGCCAGGTCCTGGCCTATGGTATGAAGCTCTTTCACAAAGCGCCCATCCGTAGCATTCACAACCTCGGGTCGGTTAAAAATAATGCGCGCAATGGGCGGGGCCTTTTCTAAAAGGATGCGAGCCATTTTTCTCTTCAGCCTCTTAATATATCATTTATAAAGCGTACAATATATATTTTGTTATATTATGTCAAGCAAAATATTATTGCTTGACATATGATTTGTGGGATATGCGTCCACGTTCTCTCCTCTTCACTCTGTTCGGCGACTTTATTCGTAATTACGGCGGTGAGATCTGGGTCGGCAGTCTGATCCGCCTCATGCAGGAGTTTGATATTGCTCCGCAAGCGGTACGAGTCGCGCTTTCACGCATCACTGCCGACGGTTGGCTACGCAAGCGTCGGCTTGGCAAGAAAAGTTTCTACGGACTGACTGCTCAAGGCGAACGGCGCATGGCTGAGGCGGCGAGTCGGATCTATAAACTCGATAATCTGGCCTGGAATGGTGAATGGCTGATTGTGACCTACACCATTCCAGAGAAACGCAAAGTCGTTCGGGATAAAATTCGACGTGAATTAAGTTGGACCGGCTTTGGCCAACTTGCCAGCAGCGTATGGATCAGTCCTCGCGACCTGCGACCGCAACTCATCGCAATTGCCGAGCGCTATGACATTACACCCCATATCGACTTCTTCACCGCTCACTACCGTGGTCCGGCAGAGAATCAGCGGCTCATTGACACGTGTTGGAATCTCGATGCGATCCAGCAGGGCTATGCGGCCTTCATCAGTGTATACCGTAGCAAACTCGACCAGCAGCAGCCCCTCTCTGATGAACGCTGTTTTTGTGAAGAGATCCAACTCATTCATGAATATCGCAAGTTTTTATTCAGTGACCCTGGCCTGCCGGACGATCTCCTACCTGACACGTGGCGCGGGCGCGAGGCCGCCCACATCATGCGCGAGTACTATCAATACATTGCCCCGGGAGCCCATCGTTTTTTTGAGAGCGTTTTTATCGGGCACCCGGATAATGCCGCCTTCATCAAAAAGCCCGGGAGGTATCCCCGTCTTGATCCGTTTGCGGAAGAACTCCGTCGTCAACAGCAGCAGGACTCCGCTGTCGATCTCTAGCTCGCTCAGCAGTTTGCCATCCAGCGGGAAACCGCGGTAAGGTCGGTCGAAATCTCATATAAGGACGATACACCATGACTCGACCGATAGGCCCAAGCCCACAAGAGATCCAACATGCGCTCTCTGAGGCGGCGGCGTGGGTCGCGTCCTATTTACAGCAGGTCGGCGACCGGCCGGTTCTGGCACGTGTCTCATCGGGCGATATCGCGGCTACCCTGCCTGAGAGCCCACCCGAACACGGTGAATCGCTGGAGGTCATTCTCAAAGATGTAGACCGTCTCATCCTGCCTGGCATCACACACTGGAATCATCCAGCCTTCTTTGCCTATTTTGGGATTAGCGGGTCGGGCCCTGGGATTGTGAGCGAACTGATTTCCGCGGCGCTCAACGTCAATGCCATGTTGTGGCGCACCTCACCCGCGGCAACCGAGCTGGAACAGCGCACCCTGCAATGGGTCGCCGAGCTGCTCGGCCTGCCGACCGACTGGTTCGGTGAAATCACGGATACGGCCTCAGCCTCCTCCCTATATGCGCTGGCCGCAGCGCGTGAGGCATCAGACTTGGACATTCGCGAGCACGGTATGGCCGGTCGTCCCAACCTGCCGCCACTGGCGATATATACTTCAACCCAAGCGCATAGTTCGATTGATAAAGCCGCTATTGCGCTGGGTATCGGGCGGCGTTGGACCAGGCATATTGAGACGGACGACGCGTTTCGAATGCGCCCGGACCGCTTGGACCGGGCTATTACGAACGATCTGGCGGCCGGAGTCAAACCTATCGCCGTTGTGGCAACGGTCGGCACGACCTCGTCAACCAGCATTGATCCGATTCCGGCCATTGCCGATATTTGCGAACGGTATCAGGTGTGGCTGCACGTTGACGCCGCCTATGGTGGAGCCGCAGCCCTGGTCCCCTCACATCGAGACGTACTGGCCGGCTGTGAGCGCGCCGATTCGTTTGTCACCAACCCGCATAAGTGGCTGCTGACCCCCATCGATTGCAGCCTGCTGTATACGCGCCGGCCCGACGATCTCAAACGCGCCTTTTCGCTGGTGGCCGAGTATCTCAAAACCGACGAGCAGGATGTGGTCAACTTTATGGACTACGGCCTGTCTCTGGGCCGGCGCTTTCGGGCGCTCAAACTGTGGATGGTCATTCGCGCCTATGGACGTACCGGGCTGGCCTCAATCATCGGCGGTCATATACGGGAAGCACACTGGCTGGCCGAGCAAATCGACGCCGCACCAGACTGGGAACGGTTGGCGCCAGTCCCGTTCTCCACCGTCTGTTTCCGTCACCTGCCGACCAACGGCCATGACCCAGACGAGCATAATGCAGCCCTTATCGACGCGGTGAACGCCAGCGGACAGGCATTCCTGTCGCATACCAAGCTGAACGACCGCTATGCCATCCGCGTCGCCATCGGCAACCAAGCCACCACACATGAACACGTGGCGCGGGTGTGGAAATTATTGCAGGCTGCGACAGCGCAGTCGGCCTAAGAGACGGCTTTACGACGTCTGGCGCGTATTGCCGTTTTGCTCGGGTTGTTCCGACGGAGACGGACGTTCCTTAAGACGCACACTCACGCTCGACGGGTCCATCCCCGCGACTTGGAGGCCGAGCGGGATATTGACATCGTGCGCGGTCAGGGGAAAACGGCTCCGCCCAGCCTGGGCGCTTGAGAGATCAACCTGCGCCCGCAGGCCACGCGGGTCAAGTAAGGCCAACAGTTCACGCGATCCTCGTACCCGCAGGTAGACTTCCTGGGTATTTCTGCCGGTCATGTCCAAATGCCCTGGGATATTGTAGTAGACCACAGGGACCGCAAACCCGACCTCAGTGTTTTGCGGGCCAACCAGGATCAGCCAGAGGATGCAGACCGCCGCCAGAGCACCCAGTTTGGGGCGGATATTGGCCTCCAGCATGTCACGCCACCGCCAGTGGGCCCGCCTTTTCTTGGCATCGGAAAGACGCAAATTCAGCCAGGTCAACAGCTCGGACGATCCCGGCAGCGTCACCATACCACCCCGATCAACGACGGAGACCGCGCCCCGCTCTTCCGAAACAACGACAGCCAGGGCGTCAGAACGCTCGGTGAGCCCTAACGCGGCCCGATGACGGGTCCCATACGTATAGGGCAGCGAGCGTGATTCTGAGAGCGGCAAGATGCAGCCGGCGCGACAGACCCGCCCGGCTCGAAGATAAATGGCGCCGTCGTGCAGAGGGCTGGAAGGCGTAAACAAATTATCCAGGAGCAAATCGCTGACTTCGGCATCAATCCGGACGCCGTGGCTCCGCAAGAGAGGTTCTATCGGGTCGTTCCGCTCAAAAACGAGGATTGCGCCATAGCGCTTTTTCGCCAGACTAAAACACGTGTCCGCTATGGTGACCAAGAAGTCAGCAATTCGGGCCTCAGCGGGGGTCCGACGAAAAATCCTTGGGGTGGAGAGGACCGGATTGACCTGCTCAAGAATCTGACGAATTTCAGCCTGGAACACGACAACGACCAGAATAAAGGCCGCGGCCCAAATACCGCCCAGTACCCAGGTGGTCAAAAAGAGCCCGGCCTGGCTGGCGAGGAAATAAAATAAGCCGAGTACGGCCAGCCCCACTCCTATCCGTGCGGCCTGCGTTCCACGAAAGCGGATATAGGCTTGGTAGACGACAAACGCCATACAGGCGATGTCAATCCCGTCTTGCCAGCGAAACTCCCAGCCGAGAGGGAAGAAATCGAAAAATTCTGTCACGCCTTGTTACTCGGTGTAGTTCTCGTAAAAGACATAGCTGGTTGAGTAATCGCTGAACTCAAAATAGACCTTTTTTTCGCCTTCATCGACCCGGAAATTCAGATTCTTGTCAGCATAGCCATAGCCAAAGCGGTAGGGTCTGGCCGTACTGCCATCACCGGTTGCGGCTGCAGTGCTGAGTTTATCGATCTCGATAAAACGCAACACCAGCTTTTCTCCGGCATAAATATCCAAGACGCCGTTGGTTCCCGTCCAGTTTTGAATGGAACGACTCAGCATGTTCTGCGATTCCTGCGTACAACCAGAGATTCCTCCCACCAGCCCACACAGAAAAAGTCCGATGACAATGATTCGAGAGCACTTCCACAGACATGGCATAGGGAATTCCTTACACACGAACATCTCTCCTCGTTCAGATTACCATTCCTCCTCACCACACGCAAAAGATGTTGCAGTTTTTTCGCTCTCCTACACCTTCGGACCGTGCACTCTTGACCCTGCTCCAGGGAACCCATACTGAGCGAAGGGAAGGCTGTTGTATGGCTGTTCCCCTACTCGATCTCAAAGCTCAATACGCCATAATCCGGGAGGAAATCCGGGCTGCGGTCGGGCGCGTGCTGGAGTCTCAGCAATTCATTCTGGGGCCGGAGGTTGAAGCCTTTGAGTGTGAGATTGCGGCCTACTCCGCATGTCAGTACGGGATCGGGGTCTCGTCCGGTACGGATGCCCTGCTGGTCGCCCTGATGGCACTAGACATTCAGCCGGGCGACGAGGTTATTACCTCGCCGTATACCTTTTTCGCCTCAGTCGGGAGTATTGTCCGTCTCGGAGCCCGACCGGTCTTTGTTGATATTGACCCCCTGACCTATAATCTGGACCCTGCCCGGATCGAAGCAGTCATTACCCCACGGACCCGGGCCATTATCCCGATCCATCTGTTTGGCCAGATGGTGGACATGGACTCGGTTCTTGAGATTGCCGCTCGTCGGAATCTTTTTCTGCTCGAAGATGCCGCGCAGGCAATAGGCGCGGAATACAAGGGCAAACGAGCCGGCTCGCTTGGGCATTTGGGGTGTTTCAGTTTTTTTCCGTCTAAAAATCTCGGTGGATACGGCGACGGCGGGATGGTGACCACCAATGACCCACAGCTTGCGCAACGGGTCAGACAGTTGCGGAGCCATGGGGAACAGTCCAAATATGAACACACGCGGGTGGGAGGGAACTTCCGTCTGGACGCCCTCCAGGCGGCGGTGCTGCGCGTCAAACTGCGCCATGTAGATGCCTGGACAACGGCCCGGCAGCGCAATGCCGACACGTATCGCCAGCTGTTTGCTGCCCAAAAACTCGAAGAGCTGAGCCTGCCGGTCGAGGCTCCGCAACGACGACATGTCTACCATCAGTTTGTCGTCCGGAGCACCCACCGGGACGCCCTATTAACGACGCTCCAGCATCAGGGGATTGGCGCGGCCATTTACTATCCAGCGCCGCTGCATCTCCAGCCCTGTTTTGCCGCTTTGCGCTATCAGCGTGGTGCATTCCCCCACAGCGAATACGCCGCAAGGCACAGCCTGGCCCTGCCTATCTACCCGGAGCTCACTCCGGCCATGCAAGAAGAGGTGGTGCAGGCTATCGCGGCTTTTCATCGCAACTAGAAAAGCTCACAGCCCTGTTTACTTTCAGAAGAAAGACGGTACTCGCCCGAGCGTCTCCGCCAAACATTGACAGTCCATCTATGGAGAGCGATAATCCTTCACGTTTTGAGTTCGTGCAGGAGGGGTACACCATGCGCAGCAATTGGATTGATCTCAATAGCGATATGGGCGAGTCGTTTGGCAACTTCGTGCTTGGCCGGCCGGAAGAGGTCATGAAGCGTATCTCCCACGCTAATATTGCCTGCGGCTTTCATGCCGGAGACCCGAGTTGGATGAGTCGCACGGTGGAATGGGCCAAGCAGTACGGGGTCACCGTGGGTGCTCACCCCGGCTTTCCTGATTTGCTGGGCTTTGGCCGACGGCTGATGAACATCACCCATCAGGAGGCGACCGATTATGTCGTCTATCAGGCCGGCGCTCTCAAGGCATTTTGCGAAATGCACGGCCTCACGCTACAGGCCGCCAAGCCACACGGCGCATTCTATTCGTGGGGGATACAGTCCGAAGACAATGCCCGCGCCATTCTGGAAGGTTTTCATGCTGTTGATCCACACATCATTGTCTATCTTCCTGCCCTGCCCTCCTTTCCGCTGGTCTCTACCGCAGAGAAGATGGGGTTTCGGGTTGTCAAGGAATTCTATCCAGGTCTCAACTACGACGAGACTGGTGCAATTACCGTCAAGCGCTCGTATGGCACCGAAGATGTGGAAGAGATCGTTGAGTTGGTGCTGCGCTTTGCCGTTGACGGACAGACAACCGCAGCTAACGGAGACGTGATCGACGTTGAAGGCGAAAGCGTGTGCGTCCATGGGGACGTGGTCAATGCGCCGGAAGTCCTTGACGGACTGCATGCCGCCCTCCAGCGAGAAGGCATAGCCATTCGGAGCGCGATTCGGACCGAGAGTGCGGACATTCTGCCTTTGCAGGAACGAGCGAGCGCCTAGCTTCCGGCCGGTAGAACTTCTCGGCGATTCTGCTCGGCAGGTGTGGAACAGGGTGGAGCCATGTCAGAGACGCGCTATGACTACGGTGGCGATGAATATCTGCTGGTGGTCTTCAGCGAGGCAATGGACCTCGCCATTAATTTCAAGCTGCTGTCAATCTGCCGCGAAATTGAGCGCCGGCGCATCCCTGGGGTCATTGAGGTCTGTCCGGCCAACGCTTCCTATCTGGTCCATTTCCGTCCCGAAGAGACCCATCCCGACGCCTTGATCCGAACGCTCAAGGACCTCGAACGCGAGATTCAGTCTGCGGAGACGCTGACCTCCCGGCTGGTCGATATCCCGGTACTGTTCGATGATCCCTGGACCCAGGAGTGCGCCAAACGCTTTGCCGACCGGCACCAGGACCCGTCGGTGTCCAACCTCGAATATCTGATGCGGGTGAACGGCTATTCCTCGAAGGAGGAATTTATTACCGCCTACTGCGACCGGCCGTACTGGATATCCATGGTCGGCTTTGTACCCGGTACGGCCTGGTGCTATCGCATGTGCCCCCCCGAACAGGCCATTCAGGCACCAAAATATATCCGCCCGCGTACGGACACCCCTGAGCGCGCCGTGGCCCATGCCGGCGTGTTTCTGTGCATTTACCCGGTGCAGGGACCAGGTGGGTACCAACTCATCGGCATGTCAGCGGTGCCCGTGTATGACCCAGAGGAGCATCTGCCAGATCTCAAAGGACGCTATATTCTGGCCAATGCCGGGGATCGCTGGCAATTCCGGCCTATTGATATGGACGAGTATAATGACATCCGCTCGGAGGTCGAAGCCGGCAGCTATCGCTACCGCATTATTGAGCAGGATTTTCGTCCGGACGAATACATGCGCGACCCGGAGCTCTACCTCAAACACCTGCGAGAAGAAGCCGCTCATGCTTAACATCCTTGAGCCTGGCCTGTTGACTACCGTCCAGGACCTTGGGCGTCTGCACTGGTACCACATCGGCATGCCGCCTTCGGGCGCGCTGGACGATTTCTCATTTCGGGTCAGCAACCTGCTGGTCGGCAACCCGGAGGACGCCGCGGGGCTGGAAGTGACTTATTCCGGCCCGTCATTCGAGGTGACGAGCGAGGGTTTGATCGCGGTGACCGGAGCGGACATCGCGTTTACGATCAACAATCAACCCGCGGCACAGTGGCGCGCTCACGCCTTGCAGCCCGGCGACCGCGTCAGCCTGGGCGGAGTGCGTCGCGGGGCACGAGCCTATATCTGTCTGGCCGGTGGAATTACGGTGTCCGAACGGCTCGGCAGCCGCTCGACGTATATGCTGGGTCGCTTCGGCGGTCTGGACGGACGCAAACTTGAGGCCGGCGACTGCCTCCCGCTCGGCACGCCCCATACCTCACCCGGCGCGATGCTGGGACGCACCTGCGACCCGGCGCTGATCCCGGTTCCGCAAAAAGAGATTGAGGTCCGCGTGGTGATGGGCATGTGCAGCCATCGTGTGGCCCCGGACAGTCTGAAGGACTTTCTGGCCGCGGATTGGGAAGTCTCGACCGAAGCCGATCGGATCGGCTATCGCCTCAAGGGCCCGACATTCGAGTTCAACGCGGGCGAGCAGCCGTTTGGCGCGGGCGCCGATCCCTCCAATGTGGTCGATCTGGGCTATCCGATCGGATCGATCCAGATTCCGGGTGGGCTGGAGGCTATCGTCCTCCTGAACGACGCGGTGACAGGCGGTGGCTATACCACCATAGGCACGGTCATAACAGCCGACCTCGATCTGATTGCGCAGGCCTCGCCCGGCTGTCATGTCCGCTTTCGCGAGGTCACCATTAACGAGGCATTACAGGCACGCCGCGAGCGCGAGACGCGCATTGAACAGGTCCGTCTGGCGTTAGGGATTTTCGATCAGGCCGGAATGTTGGGGCAGTAGAAGACGACAGGGTCGCTATTCTCTCACCGTCATCACATACACTCCGGGGTTGTCCAGCCGGACCTGCCAGCCGGGAAAGACCACGATTGAGGTCGTGATTTCTTCAATAATGGCCGGCCCGATGACGACGTTGCCCACGAGCAATTTGGCTCCGTCGTAGACCGGTGTCGTCACAAAGGCATTGTTCTCTTCAAAGAAGGCCAGGCGTTCACCGGTCTGGGCGTGAGCAGGGTTAGCGCCTCCGCTGGCGAGGGGCGGCAGTTGAGGCCGGGCGACTTTGCCCACGACGGTGGACTCCAGATTCATAATCTCGACCGCATTATCCCGCTCGCAATAGGTGAACAGTTCTTCGTGGCGAGTGTGAAACGCCTCGGCAATCGTGTCGATATTGCTGGCCGAGATGTCTTCCGGCGGGATATCGACCTGGCATTCATGGACCTGATCGACGTAACGCATGTCCAGCGAGCGAGAGATTGTTATCGCGTCCGCAGCGACTCCGGCGCTGCCCAGATCATGTCTCCCCTGCATTTCCATGGCCGCGAAGGTGTCGTTGAGGTGGGCGTAGTCCATAGCGTCCAGGCGGACTGCGCTGGATGACAGATAGCTGTGCTTCATGTCGGCCAGGATTTCACCAAACGCACAGAAGGCAGAGGACACCTTGGGAATGAGGATGGTCGGAATGCCAAGCTCGCTGGCCAGCCGACCGGCATGGGCCGGACCTGCCCCACCGCCAACGACCATCATGAAGTCGCGTGGATCATAGCCGCGTTCGATAGACACCCGCCGGATACCACTGACCATATTGGAGTTCACCAGCGTAAAAATCCCCTGGGCGGCCCGTTCGACATCCAGCTTGAGCGGATCGGCGATCTCGGTCGCAATTACCCGGCGAGCCGCCTCGGCGTCGATCCGCAGCCGGCCACCGAGTAGCGCTTCCTGGTTCAGATAACCCAGCACGACCAGAGCATCGGTCACGGTCGGGCGCTGTCCGCCCTGGCCGTAAGCGGCCGGTCCCGGCTGCGCACCGGCGCTCTCCGGCCCGACCTGTAACAGCCCCATGCGATTCACGAAGGCAATACTGCCGCCGCCGGCCCCGAGGGTCTCGACCTGAAGCATGGGGATGCCGATCCGGTAGCGTAGAAAATCAACGTCCTTGACGATATTCGTCTTGCCATCCTTGCTCAGACTGATGTCAAAGCTGGTGCCGCCCATATCTACGGTAATGATATCCCGCGGCCGGACGCCGCCGGGCTCTTTACCGTCATGAAAGAACAGGCCGGCGTTCGGCCCCGCGGCCGGTCCTGAGTTCAGGGCGTAGATGCCTTTGTCGGCCAGAAAACGACCGGAGGTCAGGCCCCCATTGCTCTGCATATAGCGCACCGGATTATCGTAGCCCAGGTCGCGCAGCAGGCCCTCCATACGCTCGACATATTGCTGGATGAGCGGACCTATATAGGCGTTCATCACGGTCGTGCTGGTCCGGGTGTACTCACGGATCTGGGGCAGCAGATCAACCGACAGCGTTATATAGGTCCCGGGCATTTCTGCCCGAACCAACTCGGCGATACGCCGCTCGTGTTCGGGGTGCAGGAACGACCAGACCAGAGAGATGGCCACAGCCTGAACCCCCTCTTCCCGAAAGCGACGGATGCCGCGCCGGACATCGGCTTCGTTGAGCGGGACACGCACCTCCCCCGTACTCAGCACACGTTCTTCAACCGGAAACCGCAGGGCGCGCGGGACCAGCATGGTTGCCTGGGGAAAGTCTGCGTCGTAACGGTGTCCGTCTTCCTTGTGGCCAAGGCGGATTTCGAGCGAGTCTTCGTGGCCGGCAGTGCAGAACAGACCGGTCTTGGCCCCCTTATGTTCGATCAGGGCATTAACTCCGACAGTCGTGCCGAGAATGACGAGGTCGCAGTCCCGCAGGAAGTCCGCCACGCTACAGCCGAGGTCGGCTCCGATCTGCTCAAGTCCTTCGCGCACGGCACTGGGCGGATCGTGCGGGGTGGACGGCGTCTTATAAAGACGGATGCCTTCGCCGGTCGAGGCAAGGATAAAATCGGTAAACGTTCCACCGGTATCGATGCCGAGACGGTAAGCGTGCTGTGACATGGTTACTTTCCGGCGAGGTACTTCTCTTGGGTACGGACGGCATAAGGCCGGTCCCTCTGGGCGTCATCCTCAATCCGGACGCCGTACTCCTCCCAGGCCGCCTGGACGGACACGAAGCCGTTGCGTACGTCTTCGAGTACTTTGTCCCGGTCGCGTTCATGCGGGTCGCCTACGCCGCCGCCGCCGGGGTTCTGGTTGGCGAAGCGTTCGCCCGGCTCGATTTCAGCGATCCGGTTGGTCTTGATCTCCTCGACGCTGCCGTCTTTCTTGTAATACAGTGCCCGTCCCACCTTGGGCTCGCGCAGCTTCGAGACCGCGCCGAGCGCGCCCTGGGCCGGGTAGCGCCGTCCTTCGCCGAACATGACAACCGTCATGGGGTCGTGGAGCGGTTCGACTTCCCAGTGCGTCCCCGATCCGCCGCGCAGCTTCCCGGCCCCACCCGAGTCCGTCATCAAACCGTAGCGGTGAATAATAATCGGATATTGGTATTCAAGAATTTCAATGTCCCCACTCGTCAGGGCACCAAAACAGCACTGTGGACCCACCGCCGGCCAGCCGTCCGTCTTATGCGAGGCCCCGCCACCGCTGATGATGGTAGCCAGGATCATGGAAACGTATTCTTCGCCCGAACGGTAATCCTGCCCGGCAATGTTCAGGCCGTTTGAATGGCCCCAAGAGGCCACCGCCTTTTCGGGCAAGGCTTGTTCGAGCGCCATACGTACGGCGTCCGTAATCGACTCTGACGGGGTAGTTGTGCAGTTGGCGTGCGGCGCCGGTTCCTGGGCGTTGGTCAGGGTACCTTCCGGGCCGACATCAACCGTGATGGGCCGATACAGACCCTCGTTATACGGTGGGGGCAGTTGGGCGAACATCATCACCCCAAGATACACCCCGGACAGCGAGTTGGCCGCATAGGAATTGATGAAATACGGAATCTGGGGCGGGCTCGACAGCGAGACCGCCATGGTGTCCCCGGCAATCTCGACGGTTGCGGCAATCTCGATATCGCCATAGCCATGCCCGGCGTCTTCGAGCACGGATTTGCCGTGATAGGTCCCGTCAGGAATAGCGCCGATAAACGTCCGCATCTGGTGTTCAGCCAGATCGAGCAACTCCGCCATGCAGGCCATGACCATATCCTTGCCGTATTTCTCAAGCAGACCGATCAGGTTGCGCTCGCCAATCGTGACCGCGGCAAGCTGGGCCCGCATATCGCCGGCTTGGAGTCGGCGGGAGCGGACGTTGGTCAGAATAAAATTCACCACATCTCGCCGCTCTACCCCGCGGTCCCGTATCTTCAGCGGCGGGATACGCAGGCCCTCGGCATAAATCTCTTTGGCTTCGGGGTTATAACCGGCGGGCACGGGGCCGCCGATGTCGGTGACATGGCCTTTGCTGACCGTCCAGAACACGAGTTCGTCCTGGTAGAAGACCGGCTTATACATGCAGCAGTCAACAATATGAGAGCCACTCCAGGCCGGATCGTTATGATAGAACACATCCCCCGGATGAATATCGTCGCCGAAATAGTCGGCAACGGTCCGCAAGGCCGGCATCAGTGAGCCTAAATGAATAGGGATATCCTGGCCTTGCAGAATCATCTCGCCGGAGCCGAGAAACAGGGCGTTGGAGTAATCGCGCGCAATATTGAACACGGACGAGCGCGACGTTTTCTCGATGGTCAGCGTCATCTCACGCTGGGTTGATTCAAGCATGCCCTGGACAACTGCCAAGGTAATCGGATCGGTCTTTGCCATACTATCCTCTCATGTCGCGCTTGTTCTTTTGCCGGTAGGAGCAGTCCATACGCATCGGAGCAACATAGCCAGCCGGCCCCTCCTCAGCAAGCCGTATTTGGCACGCTGGGCGAGTTTCTGCTATCTCCTCAGGAGGAAAACAACAAGGAGGACGACATGGGCCGTTTAGATGGAAAAGTCGCGATCATTACCGGAGCCGCGCGCGGTCAAGGCGCGGTGGCCGCCCAGACCTTTGCCCAAGAAGGCGCGTCTCTGTTGATCAGCGATATCCTGCCAGAGATCGAACACACCGCCACGCATATTCCTTCAGCCGGAGCCCGGGTCGAATGGGTCCAGGCTGACACTGCGGACCCAGACGGGATCAAGGCGGTTGTCGAGAAAGCCATGGCAAGCTTTGGTCGCATCGATGTTCTGTATAACAACGCCGGGGTCATTTTAGGTAAACCGTTTCAGGAGACGACTCTAGAGGAATGGGAACGCATTATTCGGATTGATTTGACCGGACCGTTCCTGATGAGCCAGGCAGTGGTCGCGCATATGGAGAAACAACACAGCGGCTCGATTATTAATATCTCATCAGCCGGCGGTATTCTTGGCTATCCACAGATGTCGGCCTATGGGGCGGCTAAAGGCGGGCTGGTGAATCTGACTCGCTGTATGGCGGTGGACCTGGCTGCGTATAATATTCGGGTCAACGCCATCTGTCCGGGTGCGATCGATACCCCCATGCCACGCGAGTACATCAAGGACATGGAGAATAAAGAGGCCGTGTGGCAACAGATTGCAGACACGCATCTGCTCAAGCGCTTTGGGAACTCGCACGAAGTGGTCTCCCTCGCCCTCTATCTGGCCTCGGATGAGGCCAGCTTCATGACGGGCGCAGTCATTCCGGTTGATGGTGGCCACAGTGCGCACTAGGCCCTTCGACTTCGCTTCGCTACGCTCAGGGTGAACGGCCCTCGTTTGTAGGGACAGCCCATGGAAATCGCTCAACTCGCCGATGAAGCTGGCGAACGGCCCTCGTTTGTAGGGGCAGCCCCCTGTGGCTGCCCTTCTGGGGGTGGGCCGAGGGAGTTGATTCTGTCGCAGCGGGCACGATACTGTCTGCGTCTACTCGAAATGAGCGCGCTATCATGATCGAAGCCTCAGGTCTGACCAAACTCTACGGAACGTTTCGCGCCGTCTCAGAGGTGAGTTTTTCCGTTGAGCACGGAGAAATCGTCGGTCTCCTCGGCCCAAACGGAGCGGGCAAGTCTACGACTATCCGCATGCTGGCCTGTATTCTGTCTCCGACCACGGGCACGGCCAGCGTTGCCGGCCATAGCGTGCTGAGCGAATCGCTGGCCGTCAGACGCCAGCTCGGCTATATGCCGGAACACATCTCGCTCTACCCGGAGATGGAGGTAGCCACCTATCTCGATTTTGTGGGTAAGCTCAAAGGGCTGGGCGGTACGGCGCGGCGGGTCCGCGTGTCCCAGGTCATTGAAGAGTTGGACCTCGGCTCTGTCATCCGCGTCTACATCGGCACGCTCTCAAAAGGCTACCGTCAACGTGTCGGCTTGGCCCAGGCCATGCTGCACGACCCCAGCGTGCTCATTCTCGATGAGCCAACCATCGGTCTTGATCCCGAGCAGGCGGCCGAGTTTCGCCAGCTCATCCGCGGCATGCGGGGGAATCGGACTGTCTTGCTGTCCACGCATATTTTGCCTGAAGTACGGATGACATGTGATCGGGTGATGATCCTGGCCAGAGGCCAGTTGCTGGCCCTGGATACCCCGGACAACCTGACCCTTCGGCTGCGCGATGCGAGTGAGATTGTCGCCCATATTGACGGCCCGCAGGCCGAAGTGGCAACCCTCCTGCATAGCCTGCCGGGTGTCCACGAGGTCCAGGCAACCTCCCAGGAGAGTGGTGGTCCGACTACCTATACGGTGCGCGCTGCTCAGCACGAGGACGTCCGGCCCAGCATTGTGGAAGCCGTGACTGGCCGTGGCTGGCGCTTATTTGAACTCCACGCTCGGGAGATGGACCTTGAGGAAATCTTCCACCGGGTGGTTGATCAGCCGCAGCCATAAATAACAGCATCAATGAGACCGACGTATGGTTCTCCGCGCGATTTTTGTTAAAGAACTGCGATCATACTTTGGCCTGTTTCTGGCGTACGCCATTGTGGCGGTTGCCCTGGCTTTGTGCGGCTTCTTTTTTTACACCGACATCAGCTTCTTTATGATGTGGGGCGGCCAGAACCTCGCACGTGGCTTGTGGGAATTCTTTTTCCACGACCTCCGCTATGTCCTCCTGCTGCTCGTCCCGGCCATCACCGCGCGCTCGTTTGCGGAAGAAAAAAAACTCGGTACTCTCGACCTGTTATGGACCTACCCGATCCCGGAGAGCAGCGTCTTGCTGGGTAAATTCCTGGCGGCCGCCACCCTGCTGTTGGTCGTTCTGGGATTAACCCTGGTGTATCCCTTCGTCCTCTCGCACTGGCATCCCGAGGTATATTGGCCGGCGTTAATACCCGGCTATCTCGGTCTGCTGCTCATTGGCTTGGTGTTCATCAGCGTGGGCCTGCTCTTATCAGCGCTCACCGACAGCCAGGCGATTGCGGCCATGGCAACCCTCGGCGTCCTGGTCCTGTTCTGGTCACTGACGTGGAACGAGCAGGCCATAAGTGAAGCCTGGCTCCACGTCCTGCTGCAAATTTCGCTCTTTGATCGCTTTTACAATTTCGCCCGCGGTGCGATTGACAGCCAGGAAATCACCTTTTTTCTCTTCTTTTTCTCATTCTTTTTGTTACTGACCTGGCAGGCGCTCCGAGCGCGGCGGTGGCATGGCAAGGGGGAGTTCTCTTCGCTGGGGACGTTTCTCGCCACACCAAGTCGAAAGCAGTGGGTCACGGTGGCCGTTCTTGATCTGCTTATTCTGGCCGGTCTGGTCGGCCTCCAAACGCTCTCCATTCGCAATAATCAGCGCTGGGACTTCACCCCCACGCAGACCTTATCCCTGTCAAAGCAGACAAAAAGCCTGCTGGCCGACCTGGACAAAGACGCGCTGCTGACCCTGTTTTTTGGTGGTTCTCCGGATGCATACCAACGCTATGAGGATGTGCTCAAGCGTTTTACCGCAGAGAACGCCTACTTCCAGTATCGCATTCTGCACCGGGACCGGAACATCGGGCTAGCCCGGCAGTACGGGGCAACCCATTACGGCACCGCAGTCCTCGAATACGATGGACAGCACAAACTCCTGCCGGGTGCGGGCGAGAAGACCATCACCGAGGCCTTGTTTCAGTTTCTCCGCCAGGAGCAAAAGACCATTTATTTTGTTGGCGGCCACGGCGAAAAAGACCCTCGGAGCGGCCAACCGCAGTTGGGCTATAGTGCAGCCGCTTCAGCTTTACGCAACGAAAATTTTATTATCCGTCCCGTCTTCTTGGCTCGGACCGAGCGCATCCCCGAAGACGCGGCTCTCGTCGTGGTCAGTGGCCCGCAGACCGACTTCTTGCCGGACGAGCTTGAGCGCCTTGCCCGCTACCTCTCGGCAGGCGGGAGCCTCCTCTTCATGCTCGATCCCATGCCGGCACCCAACCTGACTGCTTTCCTCGCCCAGTACGGTATCGAGCTTGACCAAGATGTTGTCTATGATCCACAGAACAGACTCTTCGGCGGCGACGCGCTGAGCCCGCTGGTGTCGCTGTATAATACCGGAGTCGAGATTGTCAGAGACTTCCAGGTCGGCACCATTTTCCCCCTGTCCCGTTCGGTTGAGCCGGCCGACCCATTGCCCGACGGCGTGCTCTCGGCCCAGCCGTTCTGTCGCACCGGACCGGGCGCCTGGGCCCGCTTTCGCGCCGGAGCCGACTCACCCGATGGCGCGGTAGACTTTGAGGGCACCAAGGCCCGGCCAGGACCGATTTCCCTGGCGGTGGCGGCCATGCTTCGCCGCGATCAAGCGGTCAGCCCGAATCCGTCGGACCAGCCGACCAACGGCGGCGCGCCGCCTGCCTCGGCTGACGCGGAGCCGGGCGGCCGCCTGGTTGTGTATGGAGACAGCGATTTTGCCAGCAATTCCAGGCTGTCCTTGCTGGGCAATAGAGACCTCTTCCTCAACACGGTGCAATGGCTGGTGCAAGAAGAGGAGTTTATTACCGAACGCCCCAGGGATGCCACAATTCAGCAGAAAATTTCCACCCTGGTGCTCACCACGGAACAAACGCGGCAGTTGTTCCTCATTACCATTGTTGCCGAGCCCGGCGTGATTCTTCTGCTTGGCGTACTGGTTTCCGTCTATCGACGCAGACACCGGCGCTAGACAGGGAAGATGCAATCATTCGTCCGCTTGGAGCGGCTTCACCTGCCATTCGGTCAACCATAGGCTGACCCGGCCCCGGCGCGGACCAGCCTCACCGCCCAAGCCACCCAGAATGGTAAAGGACTCATCCCGCTGGACCATACCGACACCAGGAGCGTACAGCGTTACCGCCTTGGCCTGACCATTGCGGCTCCAAAAGGTGACTTCGATGCAGTCTTCAAACACGCCCGCCGGCACCGCGGCGAGCGCGTTCAGCGCGGTGATTTCGTAGCGTCCGGCAGATGTTTGCCAGGTCGCCCCTAGGATGAGCGGCGTTTTGAGGATGAATTGAGGCTGCTCGTCTTCGGACGTGGTGTCGTTCGGCTGCATCACGACCCCGGCAGACGATGCGGAGACGAACTCCGCAGGAGCATCCTTGGGCAGAAGGCTCTGCTGAACGCGCAGTACATAGCCCGCCTCCTTTCGGCTGACCACCTCCCAGGTTTCGGTCACAGGGCTTGTTGACGTGCCTTCGCTCGACTCGTACTGCCAGCGGTTGGTCAGAGCGAGGGGGAAATAATCTCCGGGGCGTTCGGTCGCTTGGCCGGTCCCTCCGATCAGCAGAAAGGCCCCTATCCACACAGGAAACAGACGCAGCATGGGAGAAGTAAACGCCCTAGCCCATCATCTTTTCCGCAAAGTCTTCGATCTTCGTGAGCGTCTTCTGGGTATCCGCCGTCGTCATAAACAGAATCAACTCCTGCACCCCCAACTCACTGAGCTGGGGAATGACTTCCGGCTTGCGGAGCAGGGGGCCGGCGGCGCTCAGGGCCGAGACGGAGAGGTCGGCATAGTCCCGTCCACGCTCGGTCATGAGAGCTTTGAGTTGAGGAATGCTTTTTGACAGCACCTTGAGGGAGGCCGTGCCCGGCTGCCACCCGTCTCCCAAGTCGGCCACCCGCTTGAGGGCCGGCAGACTCTCCCCGCCGAAAATAATGGGCGGATGCGGCTTCTGGACCGGCAGGGGAACATTGTGAATGTCTGAAAATGTCAGGAACTCACCGGAGAAACTCGCGGGCTCGGTCTGCCAGACCGCCTTCATGACGTGCAGATACTCTCGGGTTTGTCGTGCCCGCCGGGCGAAGTCTTCCCCTAAAGCGTCAAACTCTTCTTTGAGCCAGCCGACCCCAACCCCAAACTGGAATCGTCCGTGCGATAACAGATCAACGGTGGTGACGGCCTTGGCAACCGCCAGCGGATTTCGATAGGGGATGACGATGACGCTCGTGCCCAGCAGAATCCGCGAGGTTGCCAGGGCCAGACCTCCAAGCAGGACAAAGGGGTCTGGGAACGGAGCCCGGCGTGGAAAGCCGGCCGCTCCGTCCGCCGAGTATGGGTAGGCCGCCTCAATTTTTTCTGGAATCACGATGTGGTCTCCCAGCCAGAGCGAGTGGTAGCCAAGCTCCTCCGCCTTTTGGGCGACCTGTATATAATCGTCCGCCTGGGGGTCGGCGTTGACGCCGATGGAATAGTGAATGCCGAATTTCATACTGGTCCTCCTCGTGCTGTGCCGTCTGGGTCACACACATCATATCCCCACCATTGACGCAAAGGACACGGCGCGTCATCGTGGAGGCAGAGACACCTGCCAATAGAGAGGCAAACGCATGGATGGAGCTATCGATATCGTCTGCAATCTTTTCACCCCACAGGAGGTCCAGCAGGGTCAGACCGGGGTGGACGAGTATTTTCTCGACCAGGTCCGGTTTCCAGCCGAGTTACGGCCCGGTGTCCCGTTGGAAACCTATCTGGAGAAAATGGACCGCGCCCGGATTCAGCGCTCCCTACTGGTTGCGGTTCGGGCCGGCGACCTGCGCATCAAGGGCTCATTCGAGATTCCGTACGACCGGGTGGCGGACATCTGCCAACGCTACCCGGACCGCTTTTCCGGGCTGGCCGGGGTTGATCCTACCCGGGGGATGCAGGGTCTGCGCGACCTGGAATACGCGGTCAAAGAGTGTGGCTTTGTTGGCGCCCATCTCTACCCACACTGGTTTGGCTTACCGCCCGGCCACGCCCGCTATTATCCCATTTACGCCAAGTGCTGCGAGCTGGAGATTCCGATTATGATGCAGGTCGGCCACTGCCTGCGCTATCAGCGTGAGCGGATTCTGCCGAGTGTCGGCCGGCCGATTACGCTGGACCAGCTCGCCATTGATTTTCCCGAACTGGTACTCATCGGGATTCACCTGGGGTATCCCTGGACTGAGGAGATGATCTCGGTGGCCTGGAAGCATGAGAATGTCTATATCGGCTCGGATGCCTATGCGCCGCGCCATTGGCCCGAGTCCTTTGTCCATTTCATCAATACCTGGGGGAAAGACAAAGTCCTGTTCGGGACGGACTGGCCGGTGATTGACCCCGAACGGGCAATCAAGGAGATCGATACGCTCGAACTCAGACCGGAATCCAAGCAGAAATTCTTGCGCGACACGGCCCTGCGTCTATTTCGTCTGCCCGAATCGCCCACAACCTAGAAGAGTGCCGTTCTTGATCCAGGAGCAATCACGGTTATATTCTCTACCCTCAAGAAGAGTGCTGATCCGTTGCGGAGAAATATGGACGCTGACCTATGGCGACGACCGACACCCCCCAATCCACGGACTTTATTCGGACGATTATCGCCGAAGACCTGAAGACCAATAAACATAACGGCAAAGTCGCAACCCGCTTTCCGCCCGAACCGAACGGCCACCTCCATATCGGGCATGCCAAATCCATCTGCCTGAACTTTGGGGTGGCGCTGGAATACGGCGGGACGTGCAACCTCCGCTTCGACGACACCAACCCGACCAAAGAAAATATCGATTACGTCGAATCCATTAAACGGGACGTCAAATGGCTCGGCTTTGACTGGGACGACCGGGAATACTACGCCTCGGACTATTTCGAGCAGTTGTATGCCTATGCCGTCCAGCTCATCAAAGACGGGAAAGCCTATGTGTGCAGCCTGAGCCCTGACGAAATCCGCGCCTATCGCGGCACCCTGACCGAGCCGGGTCGAGACAGCCCCTATCGGCAACGCTCGGTTGAGGAAAATCTCGACATGTTCGCCCGCATGCGCGCCGGCGATTTTCCAGAGGGCGTCCACGTTCTACGGGCCAAGATCGATATGGCCTCGCCCAACATCAATATGCGCGACCCGACGCTGTACCGGATTCTGAAGGCCACCCACCACCGCACGGGAGAGAGCTGGTGCATCTATCCCATGTATGACTTCACCCACTGTCTGAGCGATGCGCTTGAAGGGATTACCCATTCGCTGTGCACCCTGGAGTTCGAGGATCATCGTCCCCTGTACGACTGGGCGTTGGACGTCCTCCCCGTTCCGAGTCATCCCCAGCAGATCGAATTCGCCCGCTTGAACCTGACCTATACGGTCATGAGCAAACGTAAGCTCCTGGCTCTGGTGACCGACAGATATGTGAGCGGTTGGGACGACCCGCGTATGCCGACCCTGGCCGGACTCCGCCGCCGGGGCTACACACCGCAGTCGATTCGGACCTTCTGCGAACGTATCGGCCTGGCCAAACGGAACAGCACGGTGGACTATGCCATGCTCGAACACTGTATCCGCGAAGAGCTGAATCGAACCGCGCCGCGGGTCATGGCGGTCCTCCGCCCCCTGCGAATTGTCATAGACAATTATCCTCAAGACCAGGTCGAATCTCTCGACGCGATCAATAACCCGGAAGATGCCAGTGCTGGCACGCGACAGGTTCCCTTTTCGCGGGTGGTCTATATCGAGCGAGAAGACTTTCGTGAAGACCCGCCGCGTAAATTCTTTCGTCTCGCGCCCGGACGGGAAGTGCGCTTACGCTACGCCTATATTATTAAATGCGTCAGCGTCATCAAAGACGACACCGGAGATATTACCGAAATTCACTGCACCTACGATCCCGATACGCGCAGCGGCAGGCTGACCGCCAACCGCAAGGTCAAAGCCACCATTCACTGGGTGTCAGCCGAGCACGCCGTCACCGCCGAGGTCCGGCTCTACGATCATCTTTTCACCAAGCCAGACCCGGATAATGTGGAAGACGGTCAGGCGTTCTCCGACTATCTGAACCCGCACTCGCTCGAAGTCCTGCCCGACTGCAAAGTCGAGCCGAGCCTGGCCCAGGCCGAGGCCGGTCGTCGCTTTCAGTTTGAACGCCAGGGCTATTTCTGTGCGGATACGGTGGACTCGTCTCCGGGTCGCCCGGTCTTTAACCGAACCGTGACCCTGCGCGACACCTGGGCCAAAATCCAGAAGGCGGAGCGACAGAAAAAGGCATAGGCTCGCATGGCAACGTCGCTTCGGGCGCTTCAGTTTACGCCAACAGAGCGGATCGGTGCCGTCTCTGCGCTCCTCCTGCGGCCCACGTCCGCCCGTGCCCTGCTCGTTCTGGGCCACGGGGCCGGAGCCGGGATGCAGCACCCCTTTATGCAGGCCGTGTCAGAGCAGCTTGCCACCCAGAAAATTGCAACGTTCCGTTATCAGTTTCCGTATATGGAAAAAGGCAAGAAAAGTCCTGACTCCCAAACGACCTTACGCGCGACCATCGTCTCAGCGGTTGAGACGGCCAAAAAAGCGGCCCGAGGGTTGCCTCTCCTGGCCGGCGGGAAATCCATGGGAGGACGGTTGACCTCGTTGGTTGCAGCCGAGGGTCGCCTGCCGGACGTTCAAGGACTGATCTTTTTCGGCTTTCCCCTCCATGCATCAGGCAAACTGTCGAGCGAGCGGGGTGCGCATTTAGTCGAGGTGACCGTCCCCATGCTCTTCTTACAAGGGACGCGGGACAGGCTGGCCGAGCTCGATTACATCACACCCTTATGCCGTCGCTTGGGCAAGCGAGCGACCCTCCATATTATTGAGGGCGGCGACCACTCCTTTCACGTCCTCAAACGCTCGGGACGAACCGACGAGGACGTGCAAAACGAACTGGGCGAGACCGTGGGCTCATGGGTCTCAGGTTTGTAGAATGGAGATATGGCCGGGTTGTACCCGGATGCGGTCAAGCCACACCTTAATCGCCTTAAAACGATCCAGTTCAAAGCCCCCCTCATGGGCGACGTGGGTGTAGGCGTATAACGCGATGTCCGCAATCGTATAGCGCTCGCTCACAAAGAAGGTTCGTTTTGCCAGATGCTGCTCCATGACCTCGAGCGCGGCATAGCCGAGGGGACGTTTTTGCTCCAGCCCGGCGCGCCGTTCGTCTGTCAGTTCCCCGTGCATCAGCCAAAAGCGCGACGTGGCGATGTTGGGCTCATGGCTGTACTGCTCAAAAAACATCCACTGGAGAATCTGCGCCCGAGCCAGGCGGTGGTCGGGCAGGAAGGCGGTTCCCTCGGCGAGAT